>JAGOXN010000016.1:0-5807 GCA_018059685.1 Steroidobacteraceae bacterium
TAGAACTCGTGGGCGTCGTGGTTCTCGGCGACGAGGGCCGGAAACTGGAACAGGCCGAAGAACGTCACCGGGGAATCCGCCGCCGAGGACATCACCCAGCCGGTGATGGGCTGGGCGAGGATCAGGAGATAGAGGAGACCGTGGCCCGCCGCCGCGACCTTGTGCTGCAGCGGAGGCATGGGGACGGGTGCCGGATTCCCCCTGTTCGCGAGTCGCCACAGGATGCGGACGAGGGCGAGTCCGAGGATCAGCATGCCGATCGACTTGTGCAGCGAGACCGTCTTCAGCTTCTCGATGCCGTCGGGCAGGTCCTCCGCCGACTCGATGATCACGTACTGTGCAATGATCAGCAGCACGATGCCCCAGTGCAGGATCTTCGCGGCGACCCCGTAGGTGTCAGGCGTGTTGCGCCATTGCATGATGCGGTCGTTCCTCGCCAGGTGGGTGGTACCCATGGTAGCGGAGGCAGTGGGCCGCGTCGCTCCCGTCCGCTGGATGGCGGCCGCGAGTCTCGTCGTCGCCGCAGGCCTGCTGGCCGGCTGTGCGCCCCGCGGCGGGCAGCGGCCGTCGGCACCGCCGCCTGCCGCGAGCCCGCAACCGGCGCCGCCCGCCGGCGCTACGGTCTTCGACGTGGACCCGGCGCACAGCGAGGTGACCGTGCTGGTCCGGCGTTCGGGCCCGCTTGCACGCCTCGGACACAACCACGTGCTCACCTCGGGCCAGGAATCGGGCATCGCGTGGCTCGGCGACGACCTGCGCCATTCGGGTTTCGAGCTCAGGCTGCCGGTCGCGGACTTCGTGGTGGACGACCCCGGGGCGAGGACCGCCGCTGGAGCCGAATTTCCCGGCGAGGTGCCCGAAGAGGCCCGCGACGGAACCTACCGCAACATGCTGCGACCGGAGGTGCTCGACGCGGCGCGGTATCCACGGATCGTCGTGCAGAGCAGCGGCCTCGGAGGCACCTGGGAACGACCGGTCGCATACGCGAGCGTGACGCTCCGCGCGATCACCCGCGAGCTCGCAATCCCGATCGCGATCGAGCGCGACGGGCACTCGATTCTCGCCCGCGGGTCGCTGCGCATCCGCCAGAGCGATTTCGGCATGGCCCCGTTCAGCGTCGGCGGCGGGGCGATCCAGGTGGCGGACGAAGTCGAGATCCTGTTCGAGATCCGCGCCGTGGCGCGCTGAGGCCCACGCCTCAATCGCCGCCGGTCGTGAGCAGGAGCCACGTGCCTTCCGGGGCCTCGATCATGGCATTCGCGCGCGCGTCCAGGCCCCGGGGCAGGCGCTCGATGAAGCGCAAGCCCTTCCCGCGCAGGTCCACGATGCGTTCGTTCATGCGCGAGTCGGAGAAGGTGAGCACCGGTGCGCGCAGCTCGATGTCGTACAGCCCGACGTTGAGGTCCCGGGCCGCGGCCACGATCTTCGGGAAGGGCTCGCGGACCGGGTCGAATGGCACGAAGCCGAGGCGGTCCCAGAAGGCGGCGGATGCCTGGAGGTCCGACGTCGGGATGCCGAACTCCTCGAAATACCCGAGCTGCGTCGCGTGGCCGGGCCGGAGCGCCGGCGGCGAGAAGGTGCGCGCCTCGACGAGCGTGATCACCTGTCCGGACGGATCGGTGAAGCCGAGTTCGTGGAAGGCGTCCTCCGCGAGGTGCGAGAACGCGAGCTCGATGCCGTGCGCCTGCAGTTCCCCGACGTGACGGGCGAGTTCAGGGTGTACCCAGGTGAGCGTCGGGGCCTCGACCCGGTGCTGGTGCAGGCCGAGGTGCAGGCGTCCGTCCGTGACCACGGCGTACGGGTGGCCCCACGCATCCCCGACGGCGGCCTGTACGAACCCCAGCGACTCGTAGAATTCGAGCGACGCGAGCACGTCGGGGGCACGGATTCCGATCTCCAGAAACCGGCCGAGCATCGGAATCAGTTCGTCGCGCCGTGGGCCAGCGCGCGCCGGCGGGACTCGGCGCCGGCGGCCGCGTCGTCGAACGTCCCGAGTTCCGGCCAGCCCTGCGCATGCTTCAGCACGAGGTGTTCGTACAGCGCGACCTGCGCCTCCGCGGCGTTGAGGCACGGAACGTAATCGAACGATTCGCCGCCGTGCGACAGGAAGGCCTCGCGGTAACGCAGGTCGATCTCCTCGAGCGTCTCGAGGCAGTCCGTGGCGAATCCGGGGCACACGAGGGTCACGCGCTTCGGTCCCGCATGCGCGTACCCGTGCAGCAGCTCGTCCACGTGAGGCCGCAGCCATTCCTCGCGCCCGAAGCGCGACTGGAAGCCGATTGCCCACTCGCCTTCGGCGAGGCCGAGCCGCGCGGCGACGCGGCGCGCCGTCGCGTGGCATTGGCAGTGATACGGGTCGCCGGCGAGCAGGCAGCGCTTCGGTATCGAGTGGAACGAGAACACGAGGTGCGTGCGCCCCCGGGCCTGCCAGCGGGCCGAGATGCTGTCGGCGATGGCCGCGACGTACGCATCCTCGCCCCAGTAGTCGTTCACCATGCGGAGTTCCGGGATCCACCGCCACCCCGCGAGCCCGCGCGCGATGCGGTCGAAGACGGCCGCCGTGGTCGTAGCGGAGTACTGCGGATACATCGGCAGCACGAGCAGCCGGCGAATGCCGTCGCGGCGCATGCGGGCGAGAGCCTCACCGATGGACGGATTGCCGTAGGTCATGGCGAGGTCGACCTGCACGCGGTCACCGGAACGCAGCCGCAGCCGGGCGGACAACGCGTCCGTGAGCGCGCGCGACTCGACCATGAGCGGCGATCCCGCGGGCGTCCAGATCTTCCGGTATGCGTGGGCGCTGCGCCCCGGGCGCGTCCTCAGGATGATCCCGTGCAGGACCAGCCACCACGGCGCGCGCGGCTTCTCGACGACGCGCGGGTCCCACAGGAATTCGGCGAGGTAGCGACGCACCGCGGCGGGTGTCGGTGCCCCGGGCGTGCCGAGGTTGACGAGCAGCACGCCCACCCGTGACGGACTGCCGTGGACGAAGTCAGGCGTGCCGGCGTAACGCGTCATCGGGCCGCGGATCATAGGGGATTATAGGAG
The DNA here is from genome assembly GCA_018059685.1 of Steroidobacteraceae bacterium. GTDB lineage: Bacteria > Pseudomonadota > Gammaproteobacteria > Steroidobacterales > Steroidobacteraceae > RPQJ01. Next base: position 3,049 of record JAGOXN010000016.1, read on the forward strand.
ACATCCCGCTTCTCACGCTTCTCATGCGCGACCGGCGGCATGTGCCGACCCGATGCGCGGGAACACGAACAGCATCGCCAGGGCTACTGCGCACCCGATCGCACAGAAACTGAGCATCGGCAACGCGGTATCGGTCGGGAATCGCGCCATCCACTGCACGCAGGCGGCGCCGGCGATCTGCTGCAGGAATCCGATGGTGCTCGAGGCCACGCCGGCGTGCCGTGGCTCGAGGCTCACGGCCGTCGCCGAGACAATCGGCAGCGAGAGACCCTGGCCGAATCCCAGAACCGACATCGGCAGGAAGATCCACAGCGGATGCACGAAGCCGAGCGCCGAGAACACCAGGGCGGCGAGCGCGCCGAGCACCGCGGTCGCTACGCCGGCGAGCACCATCGAGTGCGGGTCGCGGCGGCCCATCAGCCGCGTGACCGACCAGTTGCCGAGCAGGTAGCCGAGTGCGAACAGCAGGTAGTAGAAGCCGAATTCGGTCGTGGGACGCCCGAGCGCGGAGACCATCACGTATGGAATGAGCGACAGGAAGACGAGGAAGGTCGCGTACACGGTGGCGCTCTGCAGGACGCAACCCGCGAACACCGGCATGCGCATGAGCGACCAGGCCGCCGTGGCCATGTCACGGCCCCGCGTGTGGTGCGTCACGGCCGGGCGAGTCTCGGGCAGCCGGCGCCAGATGACGAACAGGATGATCGACGTCGCGAATACGAGTGCGCCGAAGATCGAGCGCCAGCCGAAGGCTGCAGTGAGCGATCCGCCCATCACCGGCGCCACGGAATTGCCGAGCACGGCGGCCATCGTCAGCCCCGCCACGATCCTCGGCATGCGCTCGACGGGGTAGCAGTCCACGGCGATGGCGCGTGCTACGACGAGGCCGGTCGCGGTGCCGAAGGCCAGGATGCCGCGTCCCGCGATGAGTCCGCCGAGTGAACGTGCGCCCAGGCAGATCAATGCGCCGAGCAGCAGGAGAGAGAAGCCCGCGAGCAACGCCACGCGCCGTCCGAACCGATCGGCGATCGGACCCCAGGCCAGGATGCCGAACGAGAACGTGATGAGCGAGATCGTGAACGTCGCCTGAGCCTCGGCAACGCTCGCGGCGAAGTACTCGCGAACCGACGGCAGGGCCGGCAGGTAGAGCGCCGTTGCCGTCGGGCCGAGTGCCGTGATCGTCCCGAGGAGGATCAGGAACGCACGGTCCGATACCTGCAGCCTCAAGTCTCGATGCCGCCGATGCAGAGGTACTTGAGTTCCGTGTAGTCGAGGATGCCGTACATCGAGCCTTCGCGCCCGATCCCGGATTCCTTGACGCCGCCGAACGGTGCGACTTCCGTCGAGATCAGGCCCGTATTGAGGCCCACGATCCCGTACTCGAGGCCTTCCGCCACGCGCCATGCGCGGGCGAGGTCGCGCGTGTAGAAATACGATGCGAGGCCGAACTCGGTGTCGTTGGCCATCCGGATGGCTTCCTTCTCGTCCTTGAAGCTGAACACCGGTGCCACGGGACCAAAGGTCTCCTCGCGCGCGACCATCATGTTCGGCTTGACGTGCGTGAGGATGGTCGGCTCGAAGAAGGTCCCTCCGAGCGCGTGGCGCCGGCCGCCGAGGGCCACCTTGCCGCCCTTCGCGATGGCATCGGCGATGTGCTCCTCGACTTTCGCCACCGCCCTTGCGTCGATGAGCGGTCCCTGCTCGGTGACGCCCTCGAGACCGTTGCCGACGCGGAGCTTGCGTACCGCCTCGGCGAGCTTGGCGACGAACAGGTCATGGACGCCCTGCTGCACCAGCAGCCGGTTCGCGCAGACGCAGGTCTGCCCCGTGTTGCGGTACTTGCTCGCGATCGCCCCCTGCACGGCGGCGTCGAGGTCCGCGTCGTCGAAGACGATGAAGGGCGCATTCCCGCCGAGCTCGAGGGATACCTTCTTGAGCGTCCCCGCACACTGCTGCATCAGCTTCTTGCCGATCTCGGTCGAGCCCGTGAACGTGAGCTTGCGGACGACGGGGTTCGAGGTCATCTCGCCACCGATCGTGCCGGCCGGGCCGGTCACGACGCTGAAGGCGCCCTGCGGCACGCCGGCGCGCCCGGCGAGTTCGGCCATGGCGAGTGCGGAGCAGGGCGTCTGCATCGCCGGCTTGCAGACGAACGTGCAGCCCGCGGCGAGGGCCGGCCCCGCCTTGCGCGTGATCATCGCCGCAGGGAAATTCCACGGCGTGATTGCCGCGACGACGCCGATCGGCTGGCGCAGCACGAGGATGCGCTTGTCCGGCTGATGGCCGGGAATCACGTCGCCATAGACGCGCTTGCCTTCCTCCGCGAACCACTCGAGGAACGACGCCGCGTATGCGACCTCGCCGCGCGCCTCGGCGAGCGGCTTGCCCTGCTCGGCCGTCATCAGCATCGCGAGGTCGTCGACGTTGGCGAGCAGCAGGTCGCTGAAGCGGCGCAGGATTCCCGCGCGATCCTTCGCCGTCCGCGCGGCCCAGGCCGGCAGCGCCGCCGCCGCCGCCTCGATCGCCCGGCGGGTCTCTGCGACGCCGAGCTGCGGCACCGTGCCGATCACCTCGCCGGTCGCCGGATTCGTGACCTCGAGCTTGCCGCCGGCGTCGGCATCGATCCACGCGCCATCGACGTAACACTGCTGGCGGAGGAGGGACGGGTCCTTGAGCTTCAGTGCCATGGCATTTACCCGGATGGTGATGGAGTCGATCGGGTGCGGTGAAGCGAGAATTCCCGAGGATTCGACAGAGCT
>JAGOXN010000016.1:5907-21639 GCA_018059685.1 Steroidobacteraceae bacterium
CAGGTTCGCCGCGTCGCCATCGTGGGCGGTGTCCGCATCCCGTTCGCGCGTGCCATGGGCGCATACGCCGAGTGCAGCAACCAGGACATGCTCACGGCGGCGTTCAAGGGCGTGGTGGACAGGTACGGGCTCGCCGGCGAGCGCCTGGGCGACGTGGGTGCGGGCGCGGTGCTCAAGCACCCGCGCGACTTCAACCTCGTGCGCGAGTGCGTCCTGTCGAGCGGTCTGTCGCCGCAGACGCCCGCGTTCGACCTGCAGCGCGCCTGCGGCACGAGTCTCGAGGCCGCGATCATCCTCGGCATGAAGATCGCGCTCGGGCAGATCGACAGCGGCATCGCGGGCGGGGTGGACACGGCGAGCGATGCACCGATCGGCGTCGGCGAGGGGCTGCGCAGGACGATGCTGCGCAGTGCCCGCGGCCGCACGCTCGGTGCGCGGATCCGGCCCTGGCTCGGCCTGCGCCCGGGTCACCTGAAGCCCACCCTCCCCGCAGTGATCGAGCCGCGCACGGGGCTCTCGATGGGACAGAGCGCGGAGCTCATGGCAAAGCGCTGGCAGGTGAGCCGGGAGGAGCAGGACCGGCTCGCGTACGAGAGCCATCGTCGTGCGGCCGCGGCCTGGGACGAGGGCTTCTACCGCGACCTGGTCGTCGGCTACCAGGGGCTGCGCGAGGACGACAATCTGCGCCGCGACACGAGTCTGGAGCGACTGGCGAAGCTCAGGCCCGCCTTCCCGATGGAGGGTTCGGCGACGCTCACGGCTGGCAATTCGACGCCGATGACCGATGGTGCCTCGGCGGTCCTGCTGGCTGCGGAGGACTGGGCGCGGGCCCGCGGACTGCCAGTGCTCGCGTGGCTCACCCACGCCAGGGTGGCGGCCGTGGATTTCGTGAAGGACGAAGGCCTGCTCATGGCGCCCGCGTACGCCGTACCGCGGATGCTCGATGACGCCGGGCTCGGACTCGAGGACTTCGATTTCTACGAGATTCACGAGGCGTTCGCGGCCCAGGTCCTGTGCACGCTCGCCGCCTGGGAGTCGCCGCAGTTCTGCAGGCAGCGTCTCGGGCGCGCGGCGCCCCTGGGTGCCATCGACCGCGGCAGGCTCAACGTGAAGGGGAGCAGCCTGGCCATGGGCCATCCGTTTGCCGCCACCGGCACGCGGATACTCGCGACCCTTGCCAGGCTCATCGACCAGCGCGGCAGCGGGCGTGGCCTGGTCTCGATCTGCACGGCGGGCGGCATGGGCGTGGCCGCGATCGTCGAAAAATAAGGGGACATTCCGCTTTTCGCCGCGCGGCGAAAAGCGGAATGTCCCCTATAATCCGCGCCCCGCCTGCTTTCCGGATAGTGCGTCCATGTATGTCCGCCATGCGTTCCTCGCTCTCCTGTTCGTTACGGCCGGCGCCTGCACGGGCGAGTCCGTGAAACCGCTGCCGACCCCGCCGGCCGCGCCTGCCGCGGATACGGCCCGCGATTTCGACGCGCTGCTCGAGCGCTATTTCGAGGAACTGCTCGAACTCAATCCACTGCTCGCGACCTACATCGGTGACAACCGGTACAACGATCGACTGCCGAATTTCCTCGGCTCCGAGTACCGCCGGCAGGCGCGCGAATTCAACGAGCGGTATCTCGCGCAGGCGCGGCGCTTCGATCCGGCGGAACTGAACGCCCCGCGACGCATTTCCCACGAGATCTTCCTGCGCGAACGCAAGCGGGCGATCGAGGCCGAGCGGTTCCCCGATCACCTCCTGCCGATCAACCAGGCCGGCAGCCTCCTCACGGTGATGCCCGCGCTCGGCTCCGGCACGAACGCACAGCCGTTCGCCACGGTCGAGGACTACGACCACTGGTTGAAGCGACTCGACGGCTACGTCGTCTGGATGGACCAGGCGATCGCGAACATGCGTGAAGGCATGGCGAAGGGCGTGGTGCAGCCACGGCCGGTGATGGAGAAAGTCCTGCCGCAGGTCGAGGCGATGATCGTCGCGAAGCCCGGGGACAGCACCTTCTTCGCGCCCGTGCAGAAGTTCCCGGAGACGTTCTCCGCCGCGGACCGGGCACGGCTCACGGAGGCGTATACCGTCGCGATCCGGGACGAACTCGTGCCCGCGTTCCGTCGCCTGCACGATTTCATCCGCGACGAGTACCTGCCACACGCCCGCAGCACGGTCGCGTGGACCGCGCTGCCCGATGGCGAGGCCTGGTATGCGTACTTCGTGCAGGAGCACACGACGACGACGATGTCGGCGGACGAGATCCACCGGCTCGGGCTGTCCGAGGTCGCGCGCATCCTCGGCGAGATGGACAGGGTGAAGGACGCGGTGGGCTTCCAGGGCGACCGCGAGGCCTTCTTCACGTACCTGGAGACCGATCCGAAGTTCTATTTCACGAACGGTGCGGATCTCCTCGAGGGGTACCGCGTGCTCAAGCGACGCATCGATGCCGCGCTGCCCAGGCTCTTTTCGGTCTTCCCGAAGGCGGACTACGAAGTGCGCGAGGTCGAGCCGTACCGTGCCCAGGCGGCGGCCGGCGCGTATTACCAGCAGCCGTCGGCGGACGGATCGCGACCCGGGATCTTCTACGTCAACACGTACAACCTGAAGGCACAGCCGAAGTTCGGCATGGAGACGCTCTCGCTGCACGAGGCGTCCCCGGGCCATCACTTCCAGATCGCGATCCAGCAGGAACTCGTGGGCCTGCCGCGCTTCCGGCGCTTCGGCGGCGACTACACGGCGTTCGTGGAAGGCTGGGCCCTCTATGCGGAATACCTCGGCAGGGAACTCGGCCTCTTCACCGATCCGTACCAGTGGTTCGGTCGACTGAACGACGAGCAGCTGCGCGCCATGCGCCTCGTCGTCGACACGGGCCTGCACGCCAAGGGCTGGTCCCGCGAGCAGGCCATCCAGTACATGCTCGACAACTCGACCCTCGCCGAATCGGACGTCGTCTCCGAGGTGGAACGCTACATTGCGTGGCCGGGCCAGGCGCTCGGCTACAAGGTGGGCGATCTCCGCATCCAGGCGCTGCGCCACGAGGCTGAAGCGGCGCTCGGCCCGCGCTTCGACCTGCGCGATTTCCATCGCGAGGTGCTCGGCGACGGCGCCGTGCCGATGGATGTGCTCGAGGCGAAAGTGGAGCGCTGGATCGCGGCGCGCAGGTGAGGGGCGGACGGGAGGCCTCCATGGCGTCGTGGCGCGCTGCTGGTCTTTGCCTGTGCCTGCTGCTCTGCGCCTGTGAACGCGCGCCTCCCGCCGCGACCGGCCGGTCGGGCCCGGAGGCGGCACAGGCAGCACAGCCGGCGAACGAGACCGCCCGGGCGCTGCGCGCAATCACCGAGGAATACTACGACGCCTGGCTGGCGCTCAACCCGCTCGCGGCGACGGCCCAGGGTGATCACCGGTTCGACGACCGTTTCGGGGATTACGTCAGCCTCGCGTGGATGGCCGACTCGCTCGCGATCGAGCAGCGGGCGCTCGAGGAGCTCGCGGTCATCGACCCTGCCCGGCTCGACGGGGAGGATCTTCTCACGTACGAGGCGTTCGACTTCGGCCGGCGGCTCAACATCGAGGGCTTCCGCTACCCGAGCGAACTCCTGCCGGTGCACCAGCTTGCAGCGATTCCGGTGGAATTCGCCCTGCTCGGTTCGGGCCGGGGCGTCCATCCGTTCCGCAATGCGCGGGACTACGACAACTTCCTGGGGCGCATGGACGGCTTCGTCACCTGGGTCGACCAGGCGATCGCAAACATGCGCTCCGGTGTCGAGCGGGGCGTCGTCCAGCCACGCGTCGTCGTCGAGCGGACACTGCCGCAGCTCGAGGCGATCGCGGTCGACGACGCGGCGCGGAGCGTCTTCTGGCAGCCCCTCCTCGCATTCCCCGCCGGCCTGACCGTCGCCGAGCGGCAGCGTCTCGTCGTCGCATACCGCGCGAAGATCGATTCGCAGGTGCTGCCCGCCTATCGGCGACTGCACGAATACCTGGCGACGGAGTATCTGCCGCACGCACGCAAGAATGTCGGCCTCGCAGAACTGCCGAACGGCGCCTCGTGGTACGCATACCTCGCGCGTCGCTACACGACGACCACGCTCACGCCCGATGCGATCCATGAACTCGGCCTGCAGGAAGTCGCGCGCATCCGCGGCGAGATGGAACGTGCCATGCGACCGCTGGGGGCAACGGGCGATCTCGCGGGCTTCCTCGCTGCATTGCGCACGGACCCCAGCTTTCATCCCGCGGACGCGGATGCGCTGCTTGCCGGCTATCGCGCGCTGCGCGGACGGGTCGGCGCTGCGCTGCCGCACCTGTTTGCCCGCAGGCCGAAGGCTGACTTCGAGATCCGCGCGGTGGAGGGTTTTCGAGCCGCGTCCGCCGCGTCCGCCTCCTACGTGCCTGCAAGTGCCGATGGCAGGCGACCCGGGGTCTTCTACGTCAACACGCACGACCTGCCGTCGCGCCCGACCTACCTGATGGAGGCGCTGTTCCTGCACGAGGCCGTGCCGGGACATCACTTCCAGATCGCGACTGCGCAGGAAGCCCTTGGCCTGCCGCGTGTCCGCCGCTTTGCCTGGGACACGGCGTACGGCGAAGGCTGGGCGCTGTACGCCGTGTCACTCGGCGCGGACCTCGGGCTCTATACGGATCCATACAGCGCGTTCGGCGCCCTGACGAGCGAAATCTGGCGCGCCGCCCGGCTCGTCGTGGACACCGGTCTTCATTCCCGCAACTGGACCCGTGCGCGCGCGGTGGCGTACCTGCGGGCCAATACCGCGCTCGGCGACGCCGACATCGCGGCCGAGGTCGATCGTTACATCGCGCGGCCGGGCCAGGCTCTCGCGTACAAGATTGGCGAGCTCGAGATCGGGGATCTGCGCCGACGCGCGCAGCAGCAGCTCGGGCCCCGCTTCGACGTGCGGGCCTTCCATGCGCAGGTGCTCGAGAGCGGCTCGCTGCCGCTGCCGGTCCTGGAAGCAAAGGTCGACCGCTGGATCGCGCGCCAGTAGTCTCACGACCGATGGTCCCGTCGTACACCCGTTCGCATGGGCTCCGCTGAGCGCACCGCGTGGCTCGCCCGGCTCCGCGAACGCGGCGTCCTGCGCGTGGCGGCGAGCTACGCCGTCATCGCGTGGCTCGCACTGCAGATCGCCGACGTGACGCTGGAGCCGCTCGGCGCTCCGCGGTGGTTGATGACTGCGCTCATCATCGCGGCGGCGGCGGGTTTCCCGGTGGCCATCGCGCTCGCCTGGTTCCTCGAGATCGGCGAGCACGGGTTGGCGCTCGACACGGCAGCGGAGGGCGTGCCGCGCCCGCAGACCCGCGGCCCGCGCCACTACGCCGACGCGATCGTGATCGGCGTACTGCTCGTGGCGGTGGCCGTCCTGCTGGTGCGGCAGTCCGACTTCGGCAAGCCGAAGCCGCCGGAGAACCCGGCGATTGCCGTCCTGCCCTTCGAGAACCTGTCCGGCGACCCGGAACAGGAGTACTTCTCGGACGGACTCGCCGAGGAAATGCTCGACCGGCTCGGGCGCGTGCCGGGGCTCCGGGTGATCGCGCGCTCGTCGTCCTTCGGCTTCAAGGGCGAGAAGGTCAACTTGACGGCGATTGCGGAGAAACTCGGTGTCACGACCCTGCTCGAAGGCAGCGTGCGGCGCAACGGCAAGCGCCTGAAGCTCAACGCGCGGCTGATCGATGGTGCAACGGGACAGCAGATCTGGTCGGGCAGTTTCGACCGCGAGCTCGTCGACCTCTTTGCCGTGCAGGCCGAGCTCGCCGGCGCGATCGTCGTCGCAATCGTGCCGGCCGCGAAGGGCTCGCCGGTCGAGAGTGCGGCTGCGCCCACCACCGATCTCGATGCCTACGATCTCTACCTCGCGGCGAAGACGCAGCTCGCCATCCGCACGGAGGAGTCGATCCGTAAATCGGTCGACCTGTCCGAGCAGGCCGTGCGCCTCGACCCGGAGTTCGCGCGCGGCCAGGCGCAGCTCGCGCACTCACTGTTGTTCCAGGCGATGTGGACGGAGGGAGAACCGGACCCGGCATCGAGTGCCGCGTTCCTGCGGCGCGCGGAGAACGCCGTGCACAAGGCGCTCTCCCTGGACCCGGACCTGTCGGAGGCACACGGGGCCTATGCCAACTTGCTGCGCAATTCGGGACGTCCCGGCGCCGAGGAGCAGTACCGGCGTGCGCTGGAGCTGAATCCCAACAACGCCGTCACCTGGCACGACTACGCCGTGTACCTGGCAAACCATGCCGGCCGGCCCGAGAAGGCGAAGCGCGCCAGGGACCGCGCGCTCGAGCTCGACCCGCGCCAGCCCGTGACCTGGGCCAATTACCTCGCGGACATCGCCGAGGACGGTCGCGCGCGCTACGAAGCGGAATATGCGCGTGCGGTCCGGACGGTCGGCGACATGCCGGGCGCGCTGGATCGCTTCGGTTTCGTCACCTGGAGCCGGGACCGGCACGGTTACCGGGAGGCGCTGCTCGCCGCACAGCGCCGGGCGGAAGAACACGCGGCATCACCGGTCCTCACGCTGTTCCCGGGAGCCTACGTGCCGGGCTTTCCCCTGCCGTTGATGCGGGCCGCGCGCGCGGCCGAAGCGCGGGACAGCGAGGATGACGCGCCGGCCTGGGTGTATCGGTACCGGGCCTGGCAACTGGTCGATCTCGACCATGCCGCTCGCGCCCTGCTCGACGATCCCGTCGCTCGTTCCGGAATCGACCTGCCGCTCGCACGCATACTGTTCGAGGCGGAGATCGCGGGCCTGCAGGGTGACTGGGTGCGCCTCGAGACGCTACTTGCGCAGGCGCGGGCACGCGCCGGTGACGCCCATCCCTGGCCGCGCTCGATCATGGCGTTCTGGTTCGCCGTCCAGGAGCGCGACCAGGAAGCGTCGGAATCGCTGGCGATGGCCGAGCCGGTCCCGGCCGACCGCATGCCCCCGACCCTCGGCGCAGATCGCCACTGGGGTCTCATGGACACCGCCATCGTACGCATCTATCGCGCGACCGGACGCAGCCAGGAGGCCGACCGCCTCGCCGCCGAGGCGCTCGCGCGTATGCGTCCGAAGGTGCGCGAGGGGGACGAGACCTGCACGTGGTCCCTCTGGGAAGCCGGCCCCGTGGCCTATGCGAGTCTCGCGGCGAATGAAGGCAGGAAGGAGGAAGCCGTCCGCGTGCTCGAGCTCGCGCTGCGCTGCGGTGACCTGCCGTTCGGTTTCTGGCCGCAGCTGCCGTGGTTCAGGCAGCTCGAGGGCTACGCGCCGTACGACGCGCTGCTGCGCGAGCGAGAGGCGCGCATCGTGCAGCTCCGCGGGGAGCTATTGCGCCTCGAGACCGCTGCGCCTCAGTAACCGTAGCCGTCCGTCCGGATCTCGACCAGTGCGTCGCCCTCGAAGCGCAACTTGCGCAGCAACTTGCTCGTACCGAGGTTGTAGGTCCAGATCTCGACCGGCAGGTCGACCCACGTCGGTCCGTAGAAGGAGAAATCGTGCCGGCCCGGAACGTGGCGCCACCCGCGGACCACGCCCCCGAACGTGACCGCCGTCGGCTCGCCGCACAGCGTCCGGACCTTGTCCATGCCATCGCCTTCCTGGATCAGGCGACTGCCGCAGCGCATCGCATCCTCCGCCGTCGCGAGCACGGGGAGAACGCAGCAGGCAAGCCCGGTGACGACGAATCTGCGCATGGCCCAAGTCTATGACACGCGGGACCGGCAAGGGTGCCGCAGGAGCGTCGGGGTTCAGCAGGGATGACTCTGCTACCCTAGAGACCCGCCCCCGGGAGCAGCAGTCGCCCATGGCCCTCGACCGTACCTATGAGCGCCGACTCGCGGGCCTCATCAACGGCCGCACGGCGGCGGCGCTGCAGGGCGGCCTGAAGGGGGTCGAGAAGGAGTCCCTGCGGGTCACGCCGGACGGGCGGATCGCCCGGACTTCCCACCCGCGCGCCCTCGGCTCGGCGCTCGCCAACGAGCACATCACGACCGATTATTCCGAGGCGCTGATCGAGCTCGTGACGCCGGCCTTCCCGCAGACCTGGGAACTCGTCCAGTACCTCTGCGACCTGCATCAGTTCGTCTACCGGCACCTGGGCGACGAACTCCTGTGGGCGACGAGCATGCCCTGCGCGATCGAAGGCGAGGAGAGCATCCCGATCGCGCAGTATGGCCGTTCGAACGTCGGCCGCATGAAGACGGTGTATCGGCGCGGCCTCGGCCTGCGCTACGGCCGGGTCATGCAGGCCATCTCCGGGGTGCATTTCAACTACTCCTTTCCCGAGCATTTCTGGCCGGTCTTCGCCGAACTGCTCGAGAGCCGGGACGCCGGGCAGGATTTCCGCTCCGACGCCTACTTTGCGCTGCTGCGCAACTACCGGCGCCACGGCTGGCTGGTGTTGTACCTGTTCGGCAACTCGCCGGCCCTCTGCAGCTCGTTCCTGCAGGGGCGCCGCGTCGAGGGCCTCGAGCCGCTGGCCCCGGGGACTCTCCATGCGCCCCATGCGACCTCGCTGCGCATGAGCGACCTGGGCTACCGCAACACGAGCCAGGCAGGCTTGAGCGTCTCGGTCAACAGCCTCGAGCACTACATCCGCGACCTGACCACGGCGATCACGACTCCGCAGCCCGAGTACCAGAGACTCGGCGTGAAGGTGGACGGCGAGTACCAGCAGCTGAATGCCAACCTGCTGCAGATCGAGAACGAGTATTACAGCTTCATCCGGCCGAAGCGCGTCACCGAGTCCGGTGAGCGTCCGACCAAGGCATTGCGCCGCGGCGGCGTCCAGTACGTCGAAATGCGCTCGCTCGACGTGAGTGCGTACGATCCGGTCGGCGTGAACCAGAACAAGCTGCGCTTCCTGGAGGCCTTCGCGGCATTCTGCGTGCTGCGCTCGAGCCCGCCGATCGGGATGTCGGAACAGGCCGAACTCGACGGTAACCATGCGCGTGTCGCGCGCGAGGGACGCCGGCCGGGCCTCGAACTGAGCTACGATGGACGGAGCCGCGCCTTGCGCGACTGGGGCCACGAGATCGTCGACTCGATGCGCGGCGTGTGCGAGATGCTCGATGAGGGCGACCGGCAGCGGCCCTACGCGACCGCGCTCGAGGTGCAGGCCGCCAAGCTCGATGACGCGTCGCTCACTCCCGCGGCGCGAACCCTGGACGAAATGAGTACGAACGAGGAGTCGTTCTTCGCGTTCGCACTGCGCATGTCGCAGGAGCACAAGGCCTACTTCCTCGAGCTTTATTCGCCGAACGAGTCGCGACAGGACGAGTATGCGGCGGAGGCGGCGGAGTCGCTGCGCGCCCAGTCGCAGGTCGAGGCGTCGGACACGCTGAGCTTCGACGAGTACCTGGCGCGCTATTTCGCCGCGTGAGGCGCGCAACCGCGCGCCCGCCGCCGCCGGGTCAGTCGGCGAGCAGTCCCGTCACGTCGAGGCCGCGTGAATTCATCGCGCCGCGCAGCATCCCCTCGGAGTTGAACGGCATCGCGACCTCGCCGTCCTGGCCGATCGCGATCACCCCTCCCGCCCCGCCGAGCTTCGTGAGCTGCCGCATGACGACCTCGTCCGCCGCCTGCCGCACGGACATGCCCCGGTATCGCATCAGCGAGGCGATCTCGTGCGCGACGGCCGCGCGGATGAAGTACTCGCCATGACCCGTCGCGGATACGGCGCAACAGTCGTTCGCGGCGTAGGTGCCCGCCCCGATGATGGGTGAGTCGCCGACGCGACCCCAGCGCTTGCCCGTCATGCCGCCGGTCGAGGTCGCGGCGGCGAGATTGCCGTTTGCGTCGCGCGCCACGGCCCCGACGGTGCCCATGAGGGACTCGCGGCCGGTGTCGAGCTCCCCGCGCAGCATCCGCTCGAGTTCGAGGCGACGCCGCTCGGTTGCGAAGTAGCTGTTCGGCACCGGCACCATGCCCTGCTCGAGCGCGAACTCCTCCGCGCCCGGGCCGGCGAGCATGACGTGGGGCGAGCGTTCCATCACCAGGCGCGCGAGCTCGATCGGGCTCTTCACGTGACGCACGCCGGTCACCGCGCCTGCGCGCAGCTCGCGGCCATCCATGAGCGATGCATCCAGTTCGTGGGCACCGTTCGCCGCGACGACGGCCCCGTGCCCCGCATTGAACAGCGGGTCGTCCTCGAGCACGCGCACCGCGGCGACCACGGCGTCGAGGCTGGCACCGCCACGCTCGAGCACCTCGAACCCCGCGCTCAGCGCGCGCCGGAGTCCGCCCCGATATTCGCGCTCGGACTCGGGCGTCAGGTCGGCCCGGGCGAGCGTCCCGGCGCCGCCATGGACGGCAATCGCATGCATGCTGATGATCTTCGCGGGTCGATCGTGCTCAGGCAATAGCCGCGCTGACCCAGCGGACGAGCTGCTCGGCCCCCATCGCGCCCGACTGGCGCGCGACCTCCTGGCCGTCCCTGAACACGATCAGCGTCGGGATGCTGCGGACCTGAAAGCGCGCCGCGACGTCCTGAGCCTGGTCAGTATCGAGCTTTGCAAACCGTGCGCCGGGCTCCATGCGCCGCGCGGCCTCCTCGAAGGCCGGGGCCATCATGCGACACGGGCCGCACCAGGGGGCCCAGAAGTCGACGACCACCGGCACGCCACTCCTGCCGACGTGCTGGTCGAAGTTGGCGCTGCCGAGCGTGACCGGATGGCCATCGAACAGGGGTGTGCGACACCTTGGACAGCGTGGCCCGTCGACGAGGCGCTCGGCGGGCACGCCAATGATACTGTCACAGTGCTGGCAGACGACCTGGCTCGTCGTGGACATCGGGACTCCGGTCGATGGATGCGATCTGCGCCCATGTGTGGGGGCGCAGGCAGGTGGAGGCAAGGCCCCGCAATGCCCCTTGCCGGGACCCCGGGCGGCACCACATAGGGGGTATCCGGGGCCTGGGTGCGGCCGTCAGGCGCTAGAGTAGGTACATGCGTTTCAAGGACTACTACCAGGTGATGGGCGTCGAGCGCGGCGCGAGCCAGGAGGACATCAAGCGCGCCTATCGCAAGCTCGCCCGCAAGTACCACCCCGACGTCAGCAAGGAAAAGGACGCCGAGGAGAAATTCAAGGAGTTGCAGGAGGCCCACGAAGTCCTGAAGGACCCGGAGAAGCGCGCCGCGTATGACCAGCTCGGCGCGAACTGGCGCCAGGGCCAGGATTTTCGGCCGCCGCCCGACTGGGGCAAGGGCTTCGAGTTCTCGCGCGGCATGGGGGGCGGGAGCACCGGGGAATTCAGCGATTTCTTTGCGGAGCTGTTCGGCGAGCGCAGCCCGTTCGGGCGTGCGCGCGGCGCGGGGCGTCCCGGGCGGGCTTACGCCGCGGCCGGACAGGATCACGTCGCACGCGTCGAGGTCGCACTGGAGGATGCCTACCGCGGCGGTACGCGCACGATCGAACTGCGCTCACCAGAAATGACGGCGGACGGCCACGTGATCGTCAAGCCACGCACGCTGCGGGTCTCGATCCCGGCGGGCGTGGCTGACGGCCAGCAGATCCGCCTGGCGGGGCAGGGCAGCCCGGGTATCGGCGGTGGCCCGGCCGGCGACCTGTTCCTCGAAGTGAGCGTCACGCCGCACCGGATCTTCAGGCTCGAGGGGCGCGACGTGACGCTGACGCTGCCCGTCGCTCCCTGGGAGGCGGCGCTCGGCGAGACGGTTGCGGTGCCGACGCTCGGCGGTTCAGTGGACATGAAGCTGCCGGTCGGTGCCCACGCGGGCCAGAAACTGCGGCTGCGCGGTCGCGGACTTCCGGGCAGCCCGCCGGGCGACCAGTTCGTGCTGCTCGAGGTCGTGCTGCCCCCCGACAGCCCGCGCGTCCGGCAGGTCTTCGAGCAGATGAAGCGGGACGTGCCGTTCGATCCGCGCGCGGGCCTCGTCAGTTGAGACGAAAGCGTCGTAGCCTTGGGATCACTCCCTCGCCGGGTGATCAGCCGATCGTCGCGCCGAGCAGGCGGCCGATGAGCCAGGTCACGAGGCCTGCGCCGCCGCCGATGGTGACCATGCGCAGGCCGCCGGCCCAGGCCTCGCGACCGGTGAACAGGCTCAGCGCGGCGCCGACGCCGAACAGCGCCACGGCTGCGACGGCCGCCGAGGTCGCGATGCTCGTCCCGAGCGGCAGGTCGAGCAGGAACGGCGCGAGCGGCAGCACGGCACCACTCGCGAATGCGGCGAAAGAGAACAGCGCTGCACCCCAGGGCGAGCCGAGGTCGTCGGGATTGAGTCCCAGCTCTTCGCGTGCGAGCGCATCGAGCGCCGCGTCATGGTTGCGTACGAGTTCGCGCGTGATGCGGCGCGCCTCCCCGAGGTCCATGCCGCGCGCGGCGTAGATGAGCGCGAGCTCCTCGGCCTCTTCCTCGGGATATTCCGCGAGTTCGTCGCGCTCGAGGCCGATCTGGTACTCGAACATCTCGCGCTGCGAGCGCATCGACACGTACTCGCCCGCCGCCATCGACAGCGCGCCGGCCAGCAGGCCCGCCACGCCGCTCGTCACGACCAGTTCCCCGGCCGCACCGGCGCCCGCGACACCCATGATCAGGCTGGTGTTGGAGACGAGCCCGTCGTTGACGCCGAAGACGGCGGCCCGCAGGTTGCCGCCCGCAAAGCCCTTGTGGCGCTGACCCACCTGCGTCACGGAGGTTGGCATCCGGTGACCGGGTGCACCGGGATGCGGGGCGGAGTAGGCCGAGACGCCACGCACCTTCATCGCCGCGAGGACCGGCCGGATGCGGCGTGGACCGAGCAGGCGCGCGAGCCACACCGTGATGCGGGCGCGCATCGACGGCGAGTACGCCGGCAGCGGCGCGGCTGACGAGGCGCGCCATTTCTCTGCCTGGCCCTCGGCCGCACTCGCCAGTGCGAGGAACAGCGCGGCGATCTTCGCCTCCGGCTCGCAGGCCGCGAGTTCGCGGTACAGCCACGCGGACTGCTTTTCCTCGCGCCAGCTTTCGACGCCGCTCACGTCAGGCGAGGTGCGGCGGCGGCGCGCGCAGCAGCTTCTGCACCTGTTTCAGGATGGCGACGTCGACGTAGGGTTTCTCGATGAAGTCCGTCGCGCCATCGCGCATGGCGGCCACCGCCGTAGGCACGTCGGACTCGTCCGCGAGGAGTATGACGGGCACGTCGTTGCCGGCGGCGCGCAGCCGGCGCAGCAGTTCGAGGCCGGACATGCCGGGTAGCATGAGGTCGACGATCAGGCAGGCGAGCCCGCGGCCGTTCGGCGCGAGCAGGTAGGCTTCCGCGGTGTCGTAAGTGGCGACGTCGACCCCGACGCCGCGCAGCAGCGTCCGTAACCCGTTCCGCGCGACGGGGTCGGGGTCGATGACTCCGACGACGGTCGGGGCGTTCCTGGCTGCGCGGTTGCTCTGCATGGACGAGGCGCGACCGCGGGCGGCGCCAGCTCGCCAGTCATCCGCAGGGAGGATCGAATGCGGTCGACTGCGCTGCGCACCCGGGTCGCGTGCAATGCAGTGTTCCCGCCACGAAAATGGCGGAGAATCGGGGCTTATACCTAAGGTGCGGTCGTCGTTGCGGCGCACGTTGCAGTGCACCATGCTCAGTCGTCCGGCCGTTCGACCTCGAGCACCATGCGCACGAGGTGTGCGAGCGAGTGCGCCTCCATCTTCTCCATCACGCGCGCGCGGTGGATTTCCACCGTGCGCTGGCTCAGGTTGAGGTCGCCTGCGATCACCTTGTTGGCCTTGCCTGCGACGACCAGGTGAAGCACCTCGCCCTCGCGCGGCGTGAGCGACTCGAGTCGCTTGCGGATCATGTTGCGCTCGGCGAGCATGCGGCGGCTGCCCGCGTCCTTGTCGAGCGCCTGGTTGATGCGGTCGAGGAGGTCCTGGTCACGAAACGGCTTCTGGATGAAGTCGACGGCGCCCGCCTGCATCGCCTCGACGGCCATCGGCACGTCGCCGTGGCCGGTGATGAAAATGATCGGCAGGATCGAGTGACGCTCGTTCAGCTTGCCCTGCAGTTCGAGGCCGCTCATGCCGGGCATGCGTATGTCGAGTACCAGGCATCCCGGGTGATCGTCGCGATCGGCATCGAGGAAGTCCGGCCCGGACTCGTACACCTCGACCGGCAGCCCCACGGACTTGAGCAGCAGCCGCAGCGAGTCGCGCACCGCCGCGTCGTCGTCCACCACGAAGACCGTGGGCTTCACTTCCTTGATCACTCGTCACTCCCCTGTCATCGCCGGCGAGGCCGGCAGCGTGAAATGAAAACGCGCGCCGCAGACGTCGTTGGGAGTGTGCCACAGCCGGCCGCCGTGGGCGCGCACGATCGAACGGCTGATGGCGAGCCCGAGCCCCGTGCCGCCCGCCTTGGTGGTGAAGAACGGATTGAATAGGTATTCAGTGGCCTCGGGGGCGACGCCCGAGCCGTGGTCCGCGACGATGATCTCGATGTTCCCGCCCGCAGTGAGGCGTGTCATGAGCACGACCTCGCGCCGATCCTCGGGTGCATCGTCCATCGCGTCGATCGCATTGCGGATGAGATTCAGCACGACCTGCTGCAGCTGCACCGGGTCGGCGTAGACGGTCGGCAGAGGCTCCTCGGCGTCGATCCTCAGGCGGATGTTGTGCAGGCGGGCGTCGGTGTCCGCGAGGGTGCGCAGGTCGTCGAGCAGGCGCCCGCAGTCGACCTGCTCGCGCTTCAGTTCGCGATTCTTCACGAACATGCGCAGGCGCCGGATGATCTCCCCGGCGCGAAGGGCCTGCGCATTGATCTGCTCGAGCGCGCTCACGACGTCCGGGATCGCGGGCTCCGGGGCCCGCAGCATGCGCTGGCAGGCCTGCGAATAGGTGGCGATGGCGGACAGCGGCTGGTTGATCTCGTGCGCGAGTCCGGCCGCCATCTCGCCCATCGTGGACAGCCGCGCGAAATGCGTGAGGCGGTCCTGCAACTGCCGTGCATCGTCCTCCGCGTGGCGCCGGTCGGTGATGTCGTGGATCGTGCCGACCAGTTTCACCACGCGTCCATCCGCGCCGCGCACCGCCTGGGCGATGTGGTGCAGGTATCTGAGCCTGCCGTCCACGAGCACCACGCGGTACTCGATGTCGATCGGGGTCGTCCCGTGGGTCATGCGGGCCAGCGCCTCGGCCACCAGTTCGCGGTCGGCCGGGTGGACCCAGTTCTCGACGAATGCGTCCCGGGTCACGCGCGTGGCGATACTGTCCGCGATTCCGAGGATGTTGAGCAGCTGGGGCGAGTAATAGTCCGGCTCGTCGCCCTGCTCGTGCAGCACGTAGTTGCCGAGTTTCGCGAGTTCCTGGGCGAGGCGGAGCTCCGCCTCGCTGCGTCGCAGGCGCTCCTCGGCCTGCTTCCTCTCCGAGATGTCGCGGACGAAGCCCACGAAGCGCGGGGTCGGCCCGCCCCGCAGCTGGCCGACGGACAGGTCGCAGGGGATCACGCTGCCGTCCTTGCGCAGGGCCTGCACTTCACGGCCGATGCCGATGATGCGCGCCTCGCCAGTGACCGCGTAGCGCGCCATGTAGCCGTCGTGCTCCGCGCGGTGCGGCTCCGGCATCAGCTCGCGTACGTTGCGGCCGACGACCTCATGCGCGGCATAGCCGAAGATCCTTTCCGCGCCGCGATTGAATTCCTCGACGTTCCCGGCGTGGTCGATGATCACGATGGCGTCGACCGCCGCATCGAGCAGTGCGCGCAGTTCGCGCTGGGAGCGGGACCAGGGGCGCCGCGCGGCTCGCGGTCGGCGATTCTTGGGGAG
>JAGOXN010000015.1:0-16897 GCA_018059685.1 Steroidobacteraceae bacterium
CTCGACCAGGTGCGCCTGATCCGGCGCGCCATAGTGGGCGAGCAGCAGCTCGCATTCGGCGAGCGTGGCCCAGCCCGCCGCATACCCGGGCGTCGCTTCGGTCACCGCCTCGGCATGCCGCCGCGCCTCCTGCAGGTCCGCGATGGTGCGGCGACTGATCAGGTGCCGGGCGCGCAGATACTCACGCACGATGGGCGGCGCCAGCGTCGGCGTCGGCCGCGGCACCTCGACGACCGCGCCAAGCTGCACGCGGATGGCGGCGGCCACGCTCGTCGCGATCTCGTTCTGCAGCGGCAGCAGGTCGGACAGGTCACGCAGGTAGTCCGCTGCCCAGAAGTGGGCATCGGTGCGCGCGTCGATCAGCTGCACGACGACCTGCAGGAGATTGCCGGACTGCAGGACCGAGCCCTCGATCAGCCAGTCGGCCGCGGTTCGTGCGGCGATCTCGCCGACGCTGGTCCGGGTGCCTTTGAACTGCATCGACGTGGTCCGCGAGATGACGCGAACATTCCTCAATCCGGCAAGGCGCAGGATCAGCAGTTCGGTGATGCCGTCGGCAATGAAGTCCTCGGCGCCGGCCGACAGGTTCTCGAACGGCAGCACGATGAGCGCCTCGTTGCGCGGGGGCTCGGCGGGGCTGGCTGTAGCGCTGCGTACCGGCTGCGCGACGGGCGCCGTCAGACGATAGCCGCGCCGGGGCACGGTCTCGAGCCAGGCGGGCGATTTGGGATCGTCGCCGAGCGCACGGCGCAGCTGGCCGATGCAGCGCGTGAGCGCATCGTCACAGACGAAGCCCCGCGGCCACACCATCTGCTGGATCTGCTCGCGCGAGCGCACCTCCGGCGCATGGCGGGCCAGTTCGATCAGCACCGACATGGCCTTGGGCTCGACGCGCAGGACGCCGGCGGGCCCGACGATCCGGCCTTCCAGCGGAATCACCTCCCGCTCACCGATCCTGAAACCGTCCTCGAGCGTCATGAAAGGCCGACCCTGCGCCCTCTTGCCGAGACGTTACCACCGCACCGATGCGACACAAAGTGAGCCGACCCCCGAACCCTCGGCAAACCCTCGGCAGACCCTCGGGACAACGGCGCCGGCACGGCGGGATGATTCGGACCAGCAAGGGGGCGGTGCCCGGTCTGCTGGTACCCGCGTAGACGGGTTGCCCGTCCCCAAACCGGGGCCAGGATTATGAAAAGAGCCATTCTGCACACGCCGGTCCTGCGCAGCGTCGCATCCGGCTGCCTCGCACTCCTCGCCATCGCCGGAACGACTCCGGCGCTCGCCGCCGACGTGGTGACGATCGCGGGCACCGGCGCGGGGGGCTACTCCGGTGATAGGGGCCCGGCGACCGCGGCGCGGTTGGCTTCTCCCCACGGCATGGCCGTCGCCGCCAACGGTACCGTGTATGTCGCCGACAGCGACAACTATCGCGTGCGTCGGATCGGCACGGACGGCGTCATCACCACCATCGCCGGCAACGGCTCCTTCGGCGACGATGGCGACGGCGGTCAGGCGACGAGCGCGTCGCTCTCTGGCGTCTTGAGCATCGCGCTCAGCCCCGCGGGCGACATCCTTTACATCAGCGACATAGACAACAATCGCGTGCGCCAGGTCAATCTCACCACCGGCCTGATCACGAACTTCGCCGGCGCCGGCTGGGTGGGCTACGGCTTCGGCGGCGATGGCGGCCCCGCGACGAGCGCGTCGCTGGCGACGCCCGAAGGTGTGGCGGTCGACTCGTCCGGCAACGTGTACATCGGCGACCTCTTCAACTGCGTGGTGCGCATGGTCGATGCGTCGACCGGCATCATCTCGACGGTCGCCGGCGTCCCGGGCGCGTGCAGCCCCGGCGGCGACGGCGGTGACGCGCTCTCGGCCCAGTTCTCCCTGCCGCGCCGCATGGCGCTGGATGCCGCTGGTAACCTGTTCGTGCTCGACAGCGGCTCGCGCACCGTTCGCCGCATTGACGCAGCCACCAACATCATCACGACGATCGCGGGTGGCGGCGCCGTCACGCCGGGTTTCGGCGATGCGACGACCATGGACATCGGCGCGCCCTCGGACCTGGTCCTCGACGCGGCCAACAACCTGTACATCGCGACCTTCAACCAGGTCCTCAAGGTTGATCTCGATACCGGCGTGCTCTCGGTGTTTGCGGGCACCGGCGTCACTGGCTTCTCCGGTGATGGCGGCCCCGCGCAAGACGCCACCTTCTATGATATCGGCGGCGTGACCAGGAGAGGGGACGAGATCCTGATCGCCGACTCCGGCAACGCGCGCATCCGCGCGGTCGTGCCGCCCGCGCCGCCCCCCGACGACCTGATCATCGAGCTCACCACCTCGCAGGCGTTCCTCGATGCCTTCACCGCGGTGCCGGGCAGCCTCCGCATGATCAACGTTGACGGCCGCGAGTACCTCGTCCTGCCAAACGCAACGAGCGTCGGGCTCGACGTCACGCTCACCGACAACGATCAGCTCATTGTGATCGACCTCACCGCGCTGGCCAATGCCGGCGGCGACATCACAATCTCCGGCAATCTGGTGCTGCAGAGCGTGGACCTGAGCGATTTGACGACGGTCGGCGGCTCGCTGAGCATCACCAACAACCCGGCATTGAACGCGATCCTCGTGTCGGGGGTGACGAGCATCGGCGGCGATCTCACGGTCATCGGGACCGCGGCTACGGTCATCGACATGTCCGCGCTCACCACCGTCACCGGGTCGCTCGACATCAGCGGTAATACCTCCGCAACGGTGATCGACATGTCCTCGCTCTCGACGGTTACCGGCTCGCTCGTCATCGCCGGCAACACGTCGGCAACGATGATCGACATGTCCTCGCTCTCGACGACCGGGTCGCTCGACGTCAGCGATAACACTTCGGCGGCAGCGATCGACATGTCCTCGCTCTCGACAGTGACTGGCTCGCTCGTCATCGCCGGCAACACGTCGGCAACGATGATCGACACGTCCTCGCTCTCGACGGTGACCAGCTCGCTCGACATTAGCGGCAACACGTCGGCAACGGTGATCGACATGTCCTCGGTCTCGACGACCGGCTCGCTCGACATCAGCGGCAATACGTCAGCAACGGCGATCGACATGTCCGCGCTCTCGACGGTGACCGGCTCGCTCGTTATCAGCGGCAACACATCGGCGACGGCGATCGATATGTCCTCGCTCAACAGCACAAACGGCAGCCTCACCGTCGTCGACAACGGCGGAGCCGCCGTCGACATGTCGGCAGGGACCGATGTAACCGGCAGCCTCACGGTCGAGACTACGGGCACTGGCTCGTTCCCGATGGGCGACGGCACGGTCACAGGCGATCTGACGCTCGACGCGACCGGCTACACCGACATGAGCGGCGCCACACCCGTCGGGTCGCTCGACCTCACCTCGACGAACCTGGAAGCGGTGATGCGCCTGCAGGTCCAGTCGGCCAGTTTCACGACGCCCGTGGCCTTCTCGGTCACCCGCGTCGACCCCGTCGCCCTGGTGCCGGAGAGCGGACTCGATGCCGGTGGCACTCCGGCCACGATCGATCCGATCGCGGCCTACCAGTTCACCTTCGCGGTCCCCACGCTGAACCGGGACGCAGCGCTGTCCTTCGACATTGACCTCGCGCAGCTCGACGCGGCGACCCGGACCGCGCTGCTCAACGCCCTCGCCGCGGGCACGGCGACGATGGTGACCAAGGGCGACGCGGCCGACAGCGTATTCCAGGCGTTCCCGATCTGCATGGGCGCGCAAGTACCAACCGCCGACGGCTGCGTGCTGGTGGAGACCTTCGACGCGAACGGGCAGCCGACCGGCGGCACGCCCGCCATCGTCCGCTTCAGCAACGTGATCGGCCACTTCTCGACCTGGGCCGTCGCGACCGTCGCGGCTGCCGTTCCAACCGGGATCTGCTCGACGCTGGACGGCCTCTGGTACCCCGATGTCCACTTCTTCACGTTCAACGGCGCCAAGGGCGAGCAAGTGACCGTGTCGCTCGCACGGAATCCGGCAGGGACCTCGACACCCGGCAGGGCAGCACTGGCCCTCTTCGGCTTCGGCCTGCTCAAGGGTGACGCAAGTGCGCTGCCGAACAGCGTCACGGCGACGCTCCCGAGGACCGGCACCTTCTATGTGAGCATCGCGCAGCTTCTCACGGGAACACGAAAGTTCTCGGGGGATTACTGCGTGAGCCTGCAGTCGTCGCAGAACGCGTGGCAGACGCTCAGGAGGCAGTAGCGTTGGGGGACTCGACGGGCGGCGCCCGCGCCCCGGGCGGCCGCTCGCGTCGAGACTGTTCGGGTGCCGTGCGTTCGGGGCACGCGAGGATTCTCGCGACGCCCTCGCTCCGATACGCGCCATCCGGCAACGGGGCTCAGAGCGCCGCTAACTGCTCGAAATCCGAATCCGCTGTCTCGAGGTCAGCCCCGTGACGCCGGGCGCAGGCAGCAATCAGGATGTCCGTCGCAGGTGCAGAGACCCCGGCGCTTCGCGCCCGGCGTGCGAGCCCGTACGCCCCGGCCCAGACGTCATCGTCGATTGCGAGCTCCAGCAGCACATCCTCGAAGTCGCGCAGGCTCTTGCGGTCGCGATCACCCGCCGCACCGTTCCAGAGTTCGAGCCGCACCAGCGGGCACCAGCAGGCTTCCCCCGAGGTGAGCGCCGCCTCGACTCGCGATCGCACTTTCGGGTCACCGTTCGGGCGCAGGAAGTGAATCCACGACGAACTGTCGACCAGGATCACTGCTCAACCCTGCCGACGTTGCGCCTGCAACTCTTCCGGCGTGACGAGCGACTCCGCCTTGCCTGCGTGCTCGAGCAAGGCCGCCATTCGTCGCCGCCGGTTGTAATCGGCGATGGCAGTGACAATTGCCTCGCGCTTGGTGGCGGCACGCGTGAACCGCATGACTGCCTCCAGCTCCTCGTCTGGAATATCAACGGTTGTTTTCATGATTCCAATGGTAGCACAACTGGAATCCATATGCATGTCGCTTGGAATCCATTGGAATCCATAGCCTCCACCATCGACATGAGCGGTCTCACGACGGTGAGCGGAGACCTCACCGTCGTCGACAACGGCGGCACTGGCCCTCTTCGGCTTCCGCCTGGTCAAGGGTGACGCGAATGCGATGCCGAACACCTGCCTCAGGCGCCGCGCCCGACTCATCGCCACCGCTGCGAGCGGTGCCACGCCGAGAAGCTCGTGGGTTCTGCCCCTCATGCGGTGCGCGGCGTGGTGAACCTGGCCTTACCTGGCCGCTCCGGGGTCCGCTTGCGACAGAACGGAGATTGTTATCATATGTGATAACATGATACGCTTCGGACATGAGCCCCAGGTCTCCATCGCCTGAGCTGGCCCGGGTGCTGGAGTCCGCTGCCCGGCTGCAGCAGCTCGTGCCCGATGCCGTTCTGGTGGGTGGCAGCGCTGCGGCCTGGCATGCCGGACACCGGATTTCCTTCGATCACGACCACGTGCTCGTCGATTTCACCCAACGTTTCGATGCAGTGCTTGAAGCGCTCGAGGCCGATCCCGAGTTCGTGCTGAACCGCGCGGCCCACGGCATGATCATTCTGGGCGAGCTGGGTGGCATCGAGACCGGCGTGAGGCAGCTCATCCGCAAGGTGCCTCTCGAGACCGAACGCATCGCGTTGCCGTCCGGTCACAGGCTGGTCGTGCCGACCATTGCGGAGGCTTTGCGGATCAAGGCGTACCTGGCGGTCAAGCGCAATCAGACGCGCGATTATCTCGACATCGCGGCGCTGGCCTCCGACATGGGAACCGACAACGCCGCACGCGTGCTGCGCGATATCGACCGCTTCTACGCCGACGTCGCGCGCGGCGAGGATGCGGTCAGTTCCCAGGTGGCCCGGCAACTCGCGGCCCCGCAGCCCCGGGACGCCAGCGTGACGCGCGAGCTGCACCGCTACAAGGGCGTCCAGCCGCCCTGGGATTCCTGGGCCAACGTGTGTGCGGCGCTCGCCGGCCTGGCTGCTGCAATGGTTGGCGAGGCATGAACGTGCCCCGCTTCCGCAACATCCACGCGACGCCCGACGACCCGGTCGCGCAGTGGGGGTTCGAGGGCCTGCTCGCCGCGATCGAGCGCGGCAGCATGCGCCTGTGGGATCGCATCGCGGCCGAATTGCGCCGCAATCCCTACGGCGCGGTCGCTCGTCTGCTGGAGGACGAAGTCATCGATGCCGTGTCGCAAGATGGGGAGCGTGAACTCTTCCGGCAGGTCCTGGCGCGCGCGCGGCGCCGCCTGGAGCAGGACGCCAGGCTCGAGGTGGCGAACAGGTTGCGGTCGTTGCTGGCGCGTTCGGGCCTGAGCCAGCGCGATTTCGCCGCGCAACTTGGCACGTCGGCCAGTCGGCTCAGCACGTATCTGAATGCCAGGGTGACGCCCGGTGCAGACCTGCTCGTCCGGGCCGAGCGAATCGGCAAGGTCATGCCCGGAAACACGCGGCGCTCAGTACGTGCAGCGTCGAAGATTCCGTGAGTGTCGGGTGAGGAGCCGGCCTGATTGCTGCGCGGTGCAGGGGCGCAGGTGCCCTGAGTACCTGAAGGAGCGGTGGTCGGCCATTGACGAGATGAATGCGCATCTCGGCCTGACCGGAAAGAGCGAGATCGAGGAACGAATCCACACGGTGTTTCTGCCCGTGACGCTCAGCCTTGCGGCGATCCGTCGGGAAGAGGCGACGGGAAGCATGGAGATCCCGGTCTGTGTTCGATCTTCCGTTGACGCATCTCCCAAAATGGGAGAGCCTCCCTGGTGATGAGGTTCATCGCCAGGAGCAGCCTCAAGAGGTTCTGGGAGCGCCCCGGCTGCGCCGATGCACGAGGCCCGTTGCACAGCTGGTACGAAGAGGCACTCAAAGCGAAATGGCGCCGCCCGCAGGACATCAGGAATCAGTACGCCAGCGCGAGCATCTGCAGCAACAACCGCGTGGTGTTCAACGTGGGTGGCAACAAGTACCGCCTGGTGGTGGAAGTGCAGTACCAGGCGGGGATCGTGTGGGTGAAGTTCGTCGGGACGCATGCGCAGTACGACCGCATCGACGTGGAGAGCGTGAATGACTATTAAGCCGATCCGGAATGACGACGACCTGAAGAGGGTGTTCCGCCGCCTGGAGAAGGTCTTCCAGGCCGATGAGGGCACCGCGCAGGCCGACGAGCGCGACGTCCTGGTGACGCTCGTCGAGGCCTACGAGAACAGGCACCATGACCTCGGGCCGGCAGATCCGGTGGAGGCCATCAGGTTCCGCATGGAGCAGGAAGGGCTTACGCCTCGCGATCTGGAGCCCTTCATCGGTCCGAGCGGGCGAGTGTCCGAGGTGCTGAACCGGAAGCGGCCGCTCAGCCTGCGGATGGTCAAGCGACTGCACGACGGCCTGAAGATCCCCTACGAGAGCCTGCTGGCCGAGGTGTCCTGAGTCGACCGCGGATCCCTATCGCCGCTTTCTCCCGCTACATCGGCATCGATCATGGGTTCTCCTTTCCGCTGTGCTGCTTCGAGGTGCATCGGCTGCTGCCCGACTGACCGACGTTCCTGGAGGATTTTCAGCGGCACTGGCGCGCGAACGACTGCGTCACGCGTTGCGTCGCGCGGGAGAACACGCCGCAAACCAAGGTATGAGCGAGGACGTGCTGGACCAGCTGCTCGCGGATGAAAGCTGAACGGCTGGTCATCGACAGCAACGTCCGGAACGCTGCGCTGGTGTAGCCGGCGCTGTGGCATGAAGATGCTGGAACAGCGACCGGCACTTCGCGCGATGCGGATGCCGACAGGTTCCGGGCGCTGGCCGTCACCGGACAGGCCGATGTGGTCATCAGTGGCGATCGCGATCTGCTGGAGCTGGGCTCTTATGAGGGCATTCCCATCCTCACGCCAGCGCGGTTTCTTCAGCGCCTGGGTGAGTCGGAGACTTGACTGAAGCCGAGTCGCGGGGGGTCGCTGTCGGCGCAGCATTCCGTCAGCGGATTGCTTTCGTGATCCATCCATTCCGAACAAACCGCCTTTCTGAAGCTGGAGTAAGCTTTCCTGAGGGGGCGGTCCCCTTCATTGCCGGGCATTCCGGGAGGTAGCTGCCATGAAGTCCACGCGCTCGCGCCGGCGACTGGCTGGCCTGCTCGCACTCGCCGTCGCCACGCCGATCGCACTCGCGGACGCTCCCTGCTACACAGGGTTTCGCGACGTCACGCCCGCGGAGCAGGCGCGCATCACATCGGCCTTGCAGGGCGCCGAGCGCGCGTTGCCGCCGGCGCCGGAGGGCTGGCGGCAAGTCAACACCGACGGTCAGTTCTCGATCCCTGCGTCGATCTGCCGCGACGGCGAGACCAAGCCGTGGATCTACGGCACCGGGAGGTCTTACACCCAGGTCAGCGGCTACGCGTCACGCGAGAAGATAATGGCCGACGCGGCCGCGGCGGCTACGACCACCCAGGCGAAGAACCAGTCGCGCCTCGACGCGTTGCAGAACCAGATGATGGCGATCATGCAGCAGCAGATGGCGCTCAACCAGAAGCAGGACTACGCCGGCGCCGAGAAGCTGCAGCCGCAGCTCGAGAAGGCGCAGGCCGAATACGAGAAGCTCGCGACCGCGAGCAGACCGGACATCGACGCCGCGGGCCGTGAGTATGAGCGGGACCTGCACATGAACGTCTGGGTGCAGGTGAACGCCGCCCCGCAACGCCCGGCCGGGAACGCGGCGCAGCTGCCGAAGCCGGCCGGCGCCGTGGCGGCGGTTCGCTGGCGGGACCAGGATCCGGCCGCCACCGACGATCACGCGCTGGTTCTCTTCGGGTCGTGGAAGCCGGATCCGGACGGCGGCTGGCGCCCGGCCGTACGCGCAGGCGTGCCGCCTTCCGGCGCGCACGCAGTATCGGTCTACGTCACCGCCGATCGGGAACGCCTCGCGGACTTCGTACAGCAGATCGACTACGGCAAGGTTTCCGCGATCGTCCGGTAGAAACGGGCGGAGTACTTTCAAACGGCCCTTCGCCCTTCCGGCCCAGTCTGCTTCCGTGGCTCAGGCGCACCGACGCCCCGGTGTGCCGGCGTCACCGCCGCCAGCAGCCAAGTGTGCGGAGCAAACACGCCGCCGCTCGCCAGGCGGGCGTAGCTGTCCGACTCCCAGCCGCCGTAGCATGCGCCATCGATATCCTCCTCTTGGGGGCACCGATGAGCGACAGCGCGCAGAGCCCCACCGAAAGGATCACGGGCTGGCTGGAGACAAATCTCGGCGGCCGGGTGGTGCGCATCGCGCGCCAGTCGCGCTGGCGGCCGGTATGGTTCGCCGACCTGGAGCGCGACGGCGCATCGCTGGCGCTCTGCGTGCGCGGCGAGCGCACCGACATGCCGATGATCTTTCCCCTCGACCATGAGATGCGCTTCCAGGCACTGTTGCAGCAGCACGGCATCCCGGTGGCGAAGGTCCATGGCTGGATCGACGATCCGCGCGCCTACGTGATGGAACGGGTGCCGGGCAGCGAGGACTTCGCCCAGGCGACGGAGGCGGAGCGGCAATCCGCGGTGGACCACTACCTGCAGATCCTCGCCCGCCTCCATGCACTGCCAATCGAGCCCTTTGTCGCCGCCGGCATCCGCCGCGCGGCGACGCCCGCGGAATCGGGGCGGATCGGCATCGGGCGTTACGAGGAGATCTACCGCAGCCGCAAGCGCCATCCGGAACCCTTCATGGAGTTCTGTCTGGGCTGGCTCGAGCGTCACTGGCCCGATACCCGCGGCCGGGAGGCGCCCGTGCTGTGGGACAGCGGTCAGTTCCACCATGCCGGCGGGCGCATCGTCGCGGCACTCGACCTGGAGCTGGGCCATCTGGGCGACCCGATGATGGATCTGGCTGGCTGGCGCATCCGCGACACCGTGATCGGCTACGGAGACTTCAAGCGGCTCTACGCGCGCTATGAGGAACTGACCGGGCGGCCGGTGGACCTGGACGCGATCCGCATCTACTACTTCGCCTTTACGCTGACCAACCATCTGGCCCTGGGCGCGACGCTGCGCGAGCCGCCGGCGGAATCGGACCTGATGATCAACCTGCGCTGGTGCTCCGAGACCGACCTGTTCGCGACCGAGGCGCTGGCGGAAATTCTCGGTATCGACCTGCCGGAGGTGGAGATCCCCGCAGTGACGGCCAGCCCCGTGGCCGGCCGCCACGAGCATCTGATCCGTTCGCTGCGGGCGATCAAGAGCGAAGACGACTACCTGAACCATCAGCTCCACGTCGCCTTCCGCCTGGCCCGCCACCTGAAACGCCACGACGAGATCGGCCGCGCGCTCATGGCAGCCGACCTGGACGATCTCGAAGCACTGCTGGGGCAGCGCCCCGCCGACGGGCAAGCGGGCGAGGAAGCCCTGGAGCGCTTCGTCCTCGCCGATGGGGCGAGCGGCCGCCATGACCGGGAACTGGTGCCGCTGTTCTACCGCCGCAACCGCCGCGTCCAGTTGCTGCTGGGGCCCGAGGGGTCGGCGATGACCCGCCACTTCCCCGCCCAGCGCTTCGGCACCTGAACCGGGATCAAGGCGTCGCCGGGTCCAGCACCCGATTCACTTCCTGCGCGGTGGCCAGCAGCCGCACCACTGTCTCCCCTGTGAAGGCCCGGCCGGCGGTGTCCGCCTCGACGCGGCAGAGCTGCCAGGCGCCGCACGTGGACGGGTGTTCATTGCAAGTTTTTTCGGTCCGGCGCACTCTCGTGCCGCGTGGCCGCCGGCGATCGATACGGGTGACAGATCGTCGTGCCTCGACTCGCCTGAGCGACCCCATGCTGAAAAGGAGAACTCTAATCGGCCGAGGAGATCACTATGACAAGCCATCGAATTGGAACCGTCACCAGTACCGTTCTCGGCGTGATGCTGGCATCCCATGCGAGCGCCGCCGGCAAACCGCCACCGCCGGTGGTCGTCGTCGAGTTCCAGGCGCCAAGGACGATCGGAATCTTCACGCCACCCATCGAGTCGCAGAGTGGCTGGCCGATCGTGATCCGTGCCAGCGCGTTCAACGCTGCCGGCATCTACGGACCGCAGTTCTACCCAGAGTACCCGCTCCTCGGATCGACGGGCTTCATCGTGCTCACCGAACCGGATGATTGTGTCGAGATCCTGCCGGAGAACTCGCAGTTCCGCCCGGACCAGTGCAAAGACACGCCGACGGACGAGACGTTCATCGCTTTCTATCCGGATGTCGACGTGGTGGGCGCCGCCGACGTCACCGGCGATCCGGGCCTGCGCGCCGCCCTCGGTGACCGGCCGCAGTTCAACGGCGTCATCCCCGGTGACCCGCCGCAGCCGGGGCTCGTTTCGGTGGGTCCCGCAGTGGACGCAGCGGCGGGCATCGGCTACGGCGCCAACGACGACCTGCCGAGCCTCGTGCTGCTGTCCCCGGTCGGCAACGGCCTGGTGCTGAATGCCGACTTCTCGGCCCCGGCGGTCAGGACGCAGCGCAACCTCGCCGGATTCCTCAACCAGACCTCCTACGAGCTGAGGGACCTCGTAGGCGCCACGTCCATCGTCGCGACCGGAATCGTGCCCGTCGGGCTGATCGCGCCCGTCATGCTGGCCGACGACTGCACTGGCGGACCGCCCTGCACAGGCGCGAGTTACCGCGTCGACGGAGGACCAGTCACCGCCGGAACGGGGGTGGCGCAGGACACGTATCCACCGGTCTTCGATGCCATGAGCTACGAGCTACGCTCGTTCCTGGTGAGCGGCACGGCGCTCGCCGAGTACGAGGACCTCAACGGTGACGGCAAGGTTACTGCGCAGGACGCGAAGCTCGCCGGCCAGAAGGTGGTCTCGAACGAAGCCGTCATCCGGCTGCGCCAGTTCCACGGTACGTCGATCTGTGTCTTCGCGCCCGTCAATGTCTTCCTACGTGACCTCGATGGCAACGGCGAGGTCTTCGGCATCGACACGATCTGCCCGCCCGGGCCGGGATCGGTGAAGAAACCACCGAACTGACGCTCGCGGTTACTCAGAGCGTCGCGAGCAGCCGCTCGCCCTCGCGCCGGGAGGGCTCGAGGTCGAACCTGAGGTCGGTGGGGGCTGGCGAGGCGAGTGCCGCGCGCGCCAGCCTTCGTGCCTCGCGGACGTCGCCGGCCGCGGCACGGGCACGCGCGAGACCGAGCTGGTAGATCTCGAATTCGCGGCCTTCGGCGTCGACTGCGGCCTGCATGGCGGTCGTCGCCGCGGCCGCATCGCCGCGCGCGAGCAGGATCAGCCCGTCGACGTAATGAGCCGCCCTGGCAGCGGCGGCATCCGGCTCGCCGGCGTCGCCCCGCAGGGCACGCAGTTCGCCGGCCGTGTGCGTCGCCTGATCCAGCTCGCCCCCCGCGATCTCCGCACGCGCGCGGATCAGCAGGAATCGCGGCGCGGCGCCCACAGCATTCGCGACCGCCGCAGTCGCAAGTTCGCGTGCGCCCGCCGGGTCGCCCGCATCGAGCCGGCACGACGCGCGGATCGAAAGCGCACGGCCGAGCGAAATCTGCTCGGCCACGAACTGCGCCTCAAGTCCGACGAGGAGCGCATCGGCCTCGGTGCACCGGCCCTCGGCGCGCAACAGGTCCGCGGCGTCGATGGCGGCAGTGGTACGCGAGGCGGTCGTCATGGTTCCCGTCCGGGCAGTGGTTACGAGCAACTCGATTGCGTCCGCGTTTTTGCCTTCCAGCACGTCGATCTGCGCGATGCGCTGGGTCGCGTCGATGAATGCCTGGTCGAGCTCGAGCGCCTTCGCGTAAGACGGACGGGCTTCGTCGAGGCGGCCGCGCAGGAATGCGGCGTCGCCCGCCAGGAAGTGCGCGTTCGGATTCTGCGGTGAGAGCCCGAGGAACTTCGCAATCGCCTGTTCTGCTGCGTCGTGGCGGCCGAGCTTGAGATTGAGATCGGCGATGGCGCTCCACGCGACCTCGTCGCCCGGGTCCTGGGCGGCGAGCGTTTCCGCCTCCACCAGCGCGTCCTCGTAACGGTCTTCGCCGTACAACGCGTAGAGCAGGAGCAGTCGTGCCTCGGATTCGTACGGATGGTCCTGGAGCAGGTCGCGATAGAGGCGCGCCGCGGTGGCGTAGTCGCGGGCCAGGTAACTTGCCCCGGCATCGATCAGCGTGCGCTCGCGGAGCGCGAGCCGCGCATCTGCCTGTTGTGCCAGGTGCACCTGCTCGAGCGCGGCGTCCGTTTCTCCCAGCATGGCGAGCGAGTGGGCGAGACGGTAGCGCGCCATGGCGAAGTCCGGCGCCTTCCCGACCGCCACCTCGAAGCCGCGCCGAGCGTCCACATAATTGAAGCGCAGAAAATTCTCCATTCCTGCGATGAACGCCTCGTAGGCCGCCATGTTGCGCGTGGCGAAGTCCGCGGCGAACACGTCGATCTGCTCCGTGCCCGGCAGTCCGAGGCTCTGCTTCACCAGCGACGCCACGGGCGTCGCGATCGTCATGACTTCCTCGCGCGCGACGCCCTCGCGACGGTTTGCGCCGAGTTCGACATTGCGACGCAGATCCGTCAGGCGCGAGGTGATGGTCAGGCCGGCTGGGGTGCGCAGGATCTCCCCGGTGAGCACGTGGGTGATGCCGCTCTCCGCCGCGCGCGCGAACACGGTCCCGGGGTCGTCGCTCCCGGCTGCGAGGCGTCGCGTACGGGAGGCCGCGACGACGGCCAGGAATCGCGATTGTGCGAGGTCGTCGCGGATCAGGTTCGCCAACCCCGCACCCGCCCAGTCTAACTCGCGTCGCCCGGTCAGGTTCTCGAGTGGCAGAACGGCGACGATCGGCAACTCGTCGGTGCGTACCTGACGCGTGAATTCGTTCTCGCCGCGGGTCGCGAGATCCGACGTCCACAGCCAGGCCGCCCCGCCGACGATCCCGGCCATCACGGGCGCAGCGATCAGCGGCCGCACCCACCAGCGCCGCGGCTGGGCGGAAGCTGCCTCACTGCTGCTGTCGGCCGGGGTTAAGCTGATGCCCTGGGCGGTGACGTCGAACACCCAGGCCAGCACCAGGGCGATCGGAAAGCCGGCGAATGCGGCGACCAGCAGCGCGCGCATTGCCCAGTCCGGGACGCCAAACGCCGGGAAGGCGATCGACGCTCCCTGGACGACGGCCCAGGCGGCGACCGTATAGATCGCGCCGGTCCGGAAAATCTCGCGACGTCGGAGATCATCCCAGAACCTGGCCAAACGGGTGCGCCGACTCATGGGGCGTGCGGATCGTTCGTGACGTGGATGGCCATGACGGCGACCAATCTAGCAAACGCAGTCGCGTGATCGAAACGACACCTCGCGCGGATCGCTCCACCGGTGGTGCCGTTCTCCGCAGGTTGCTCGCCTCGGCCAGCGTCTACAATACGGCAGCAACGTCACCCACGCCGAGGCACGGTGCATTGAGTGGCGAGCTTTCATGAAGTATCCAGGATTCTTCCTGCGCTCTTCACGTAACACCGACGCGCCGACGGTACGGTCCATCCGGGTCGAGACCCGCCAGGCACAAAAAGGAAAATCTTCGGTGATTTCACCGACAAGGCAGACACCAGGCCTGTCCCAAGTTTAGTTGAAGAGACTCAACTGGCGCGTAAGGGAAAAGCGGCGGCTCACCGTCCGCTGGCAGATTCACCGCGCGCGATGCACTGCGCCACCGGCATCCGGCGCGTCATCAAGCGCACCACGATCGAAGGCGACCGCATGCCGGGGCACGCCCTGACGGGCGAGTGATCACACGCCTTGCAAGTCGGGCAGGCCGACTCGCAAGGCGCACGATGGAGCGCTCATTTCGCTCCTTGCTCCTCATTCCATGTCTTCACCCGCGCTCGAACACCGGCGAGCATGGCGTCGAGCGACGCTCGATCGTGGACCTGACCACGCAGTACGACTGCGTGGATTTCGCGCAGCGCCCGGATGTCCTGCAGGGGATCTCGTTCGACCAGCAGCAGATCCGCCGCCTTCCCAGGCGCCACGGCTCCGAAGCGGCCAAGCTTTGAAAGCCAGGCCGGTCCTGCCCGCGTCGCAGAGACCAGCGCTTCGGCAGGCGTGAGCCCCAGCTTCACGTACAACTCCAGCTCATCGTGCAGGCCCTGCCCCGGATAGTTGTAGGAGTTCAGGAAGCCTGCATCGGTGCCTGCCATGATGCTCACCCCGGCGGCCTGAAGCATGGGGAGGACCCCCGCCATCTCCTCGAAATGTGCATGACGGGCTGCAATGTCCTCGGCACTGGCGCTGGCAGCACGCGCCACCCGCCACTCATAGGTGCGACGCAGGCGCGGACCGATGTACGCAAGGTACGCATCGTCGGCGTGCGATTCGCGGTCCAGGAAGGCAATGATCCGGCTGCCGTTGAGCGTGGGTGTCACGGCGACCTTCAGTTCCGCCATGCGACGATAGGCGGACATCGCCTCGGTCCGGTCGAAGCCTCCTGCGAGCCGCGCGCTGGCCTGAGCCCGGGTGATCCGGCCCACCGCGAACTCCGCCGCAATAGTCGATTCGTCACGGACACCCGCATTGAACGCGTAGTCCAGGTGTTCGATGGAACTCAGTCCGGCTTCGATCGCCTGCCTCACCGTCAACGCCGGCGGGATGTGCCCCGAGGTTTGCATGCCCCGCAGGCGGGCCTGCGATACGGCATAGAGGAAAAGGCAGGGATCGAGCGTGCTGTCGGTGATCTTGATGAAATCGACTTGATCCTGCCGCTGAAGGCGGTCGAGGACCGCGTCGACTTCCGCGCGCGTCCCCACCTCCAGCGTCCCTTTCCAGAAGGGTTTCAGGCCTTCGATCTTCGCGCCCGAAGTGAACAGATTCGGGCCCAGCAGTCGACCGTCCGCGATCTCCTTGCGCCAGGCCAGCACCTGATCCGGCAGGTCTCCCGATGCATCGCGCACCGTGGTGACACCATGGGCGATGTAGAGCGGAAACAGCGCCTCGTTCTCTTCGATCAGATCGGGTCCGCCACCGAAGTGGACGTGCATGTCCCACAAGCCCGGCACGACGTAGCGCTCGCCCGCATCGATCGTTCTGGTGGCGGTCCAGACCGCTGCCAGCTCCTGATCGGCCCCGACGGCCACGATGTCCCCGCCTCGAATGACAATCGCCTGGCCGCTCGCGACCTGGGCGCGCTCGACATCCACGATGCGTGCGTTGCGGATCAGGGTATCCGCATGTCGTGGCGCCTCGGCATCAGCAAACGGTGCGGCTGGCGCATGACTGGAAAGGGCGCACGCCATCGAAAGCGCCGCCACGGCGACAAACCGCAGGAAACTGTTTCGATTCATGGACTGTCCTGACGATTGCGATTCGGTGGTCGGACCCGTTCCACGTGCGTCGTTCCTGAGCGGCCGTGCCGGATCGTCAGGAACACAGTTGAAAATCGGATCCTCAGCCCCATCGGCCGTCGGGCGGCGATTCAATTGCACAATCGAAGGAGCATTCCGTGCGCACGAGACTACCCGCGTCGGCGAGGACGCGAAAGGCGCTCGATGCGTTCAAGCGGAACTGGAAAGGCCCCGCGGTGTCCTTGTACGGGTCACCCACAGTGTCGTTCTCCTCCCTGGACCGGTTCGCATCCCGATCTTGTCTTGACGATACAGAAATCTGTACCCTCATTGAATGAAGACCACTCTGGATCTCAACGATCAGCTACTCGCCGATGCCAAGGCGCTTGCGGCGCAGCAGCGTACGAGTCTGACGCGCCTGATCGAGGAAGGCCTGCAGTTGCGACTGCGCGCGCAGACGCAATCCGCCACACGCCGTCGAGTCCGCCTGCCGGTGTTCAATGGGCGAGGTGGTCTGGTGGCGGGGGTCAACCCGCTGAGCAACAAGGCCTTGTTCGAGGCCCTGGGCGATGACGCCTGATGTCAACGTGCTGCTCGCCGCGTCGCGCACCGACCATCCCCATCATGCCGTGGCG
>JAGOXN010000015.1:16997-21639 GCA_018059685.1 Steroidobacteraceae bacterium
GGTGGTCTGGTGGCGGGGGTCAACCCGCTGAGCAACAAGGCCTTGTTCGAGGCCCTGGGCGATGACGCCTGATGTCAACGTGCTGCTCGCCGCGTCGCGCACCGACCATCCCCATCATGCCGTGGCGCGCGAATGGCTCGAAGGAGCGATCAGCTCATCCGGTAACGGCACGGCCTTGACGCTGATGCCGATGGTGCTGGCCAGCTTTCTGCGCCTGGTCAGCAGTCCGAAGGTCTTCCGGCGGACAACCCCGATCGAAGATGCCGTGGCGTTCGTCGATGCGCTGCTGGCGTCACCCGGGGTACAGCTGGCATCCCTGGGCCCGGAGTGGCCGACGCTGCGCCAGATCTGTCTCGACAAGCAACTGGGCAGCAACGACGTGCCGGACGCCTGGTTGGCGGCCGTGGTGTACCTGGGCGAGCACCTCGTCAGCTTCGATCGCGACTTCAGGAAGCTGCTCGCGCGCGGTCGGTTCACGTTGCTGGCACCTGCGTAGCCGCTGCACCGGTGCGCGCTGCTCACGCATCTGACGACGTGAGTTCGACGGGCCGCCAGGGCTGCCTCAGCGGAATCTCCAGCCCACCGAAACGCCGACCGAGAACGCATCGGCGCCGACGAGCCCATCCTCGCTGCGCAGCAGGCTTGCATCCGGGTCGATCTCGACCCAGCGCAGATCCGTCGCGACACTCCATCGCTCGCTGGCACGCCACTCCGCGCCGAACTCGGCGGCCGCGCCCATGGAGCGGTGTCGATTGCGCCGCAGCAGCATGGTCGGACCCGAGTCGGATTCGGCGAAATAGACCACCTGGTTCAGGCCCGCGCCGGCATAGGCTCGCCAGGCGCCGAGCTCACCCAGGGGGTAGCGCAGGGTCAGGAGATCCGTGCCATCGCGCCGGTCCTGCTGCACGACGAGCTGGACCGCGTCGTCGGCGACCGGCTCGGGATGGAACTCATCCTCGGCCTGCTCGCGCAGCCACTCGGGACTGTCCCGCTTGGCCATGCGCAGGTGCTTCGACAGCATTTCCGACAGGCGGGAAGGTGCAAGGTAGAGGAAGTCGCGGCTCTCGCTGGCCGGACTCGACGAGCGATCGTCGGCCGCGACCGACCGGGGCGCGTTGCACGCGCTCAACCCGACCAGGATCACGCACCAGTGTCGACCGGCCATTGCGCACCTGTCTCGCACCTTGCAGGCACGATCAGGCGTGAACCTAGCGCGCCGGGCCGGCGTGGAAAGGTGTCCTGCGATCCTCGAGGTGAATCTGCGACGAAGTTGGCAGCTTCAGGCGTGTCGGTGCCGACTTAGGTAAACCCGCCGCGGAATATGTCACCCGCGCCGAGGCTCGGTCGCGCACTGCGGTGCACGAACACTCACCTGCGGCGCACGTGCAGATGGCCGTGCGGCAAGGCGGCCGTGGCGCCGTGCGAGTGCGTCTCCGTGCGCTCATCGACCGGCACGAGCACCAGGCGACCATGCCGCACGCCCCGCTCGGCAATGACGTGGTCCGCGAAATGGCGGACCTCCTGCACCGCGCCACGCAATACGTTCACTTCCATGCAGCTGTCGTGATCGAGATGCACGTGCAGCGTGGCGAGCGACAGGTCATGGTGCTCGTGGGCCGCGCGCGTGAGGCGGCTCGCGAGCTCGCGGGCCTCGTGGTCGTAGACATAGATCGCGGCGGCGAGGCACCGGGCTCGCGGTGAGGCCTCGACGGTCGCCTGCTCGAGTCCAGAGCGTACGAGGTCCCGGATCGCCTCGGAGCGGTTGGCATAGCGGCGGTCCGCCATGAATTCGTCGAGTCGCGCCATGAGGTCGTCGTCCAGGGTGATGGTCGTGCGCTGCATGGTTGGCCTCGCCCGGACTGCCGGGCTGCGGTATGCACTTATTGGTACTTCATCATACGGCCCCTTACAGTCCGCCGGGGGTGCGCCGGCGGACGGCCGCGGGAGGCTTGCGATGATGGACAAGGGAACCGGTCCAGGCAATTCGGATGCGGCACGCAGCGCCTTCCTCGCGGCGCTGGCGCTCCCTTTCGTCGCCCGCGCCTCGGGCATTCCGACCGCGAGCCCGCTCGAAGAGATCGTGGTGACGGCGGCACGCATCGGTCTCATCGGCGAGTCGCGAGCCGCGAGCGAGGGCGTCGTTCCGGGCGTCCAGCTCGAGGGGCGGCCGATCCTCCGCCCGGGCGAGGTGCTGGAAGTCGTGCCCGGCCTCGTCGTCACGCAGCACAGCGGGGACGGCAAGGCGAACCAGTATTTCCTGCGCGGCTTCAACCTCGACCATGGCACGGACTTTGCGACACGCGTGGACGGCGTGCCCGTCAACATGCCGACGCACGCGCATGGTCAGGGTTACTCCGACATCAACTTCCTGATCCCCGAACTCGTGGACGAGGTGCGCTATCGCAAAGGCCCCTACTTCGTGGACGAAGGCAATTTCTCCGCCGCGGGCGCGGCCGACATGGTCTATCGGCGCAGCCTCGATGCACCCAGGCTGTCCCTGACGGCCGGTGAGGACAACTATTACCGCGCGCTGGCCGCGGCGTCGCCGGAGGTGGCGGGCGGCGCCCTGCTCGCCGCCCTGGACTATTCGACCGCCGACGGTCCCTGGGACCTGCCGCAGGACTACCGCAAGGTGAACGGCCTCGTGAAGTACTCCCGCGACGGGGAGTCCCTGGGCTACGCGCTCACGGCCATGGGTTACGACGGGCGCTGGGACAGCACCGACCAGATCCCGGAGCGTGCGGTGGGAGGCGAGGGCCCGCAGATCCCCTTCTGCATCTCGCGATTCGGATACGTGGACCCGACGAGCGGTGGCGAGTCGCATCGCTACAGTATTTCCGCGGATGCCTGGTCGCGCGCGGACGACGGACACCGGTGGAGCGCCAACGCGTATGCGATGGAATACCACCTCGACCTCGTCTCGAACTTCACCTACGCGCTCGACCCCGCAAACGGCGACCAGTTCGAGCAGTACGACGACCGCCGCGTCTACGGCGGGCGCACCGAGCACGCATGGCCAGCCTCATTCACGGCGGATCCCGGCAGCCTGCGCGCGGGCGTCGAGCTTCGGCGTGACGACATCGGGCCCGTCGGTCTCTACCTCACGACCAATGCGCAGCGTCGCGCGACCGTGCGCGAGGACGACGTGACGCAATCGAGCTACGCGGCGTACGTCGCCCACGACCAGCGCTGGAACGACTGGCTGCGCACCGAGCTGGGGCTGCGCTTCGATTACTTCGATTTCGACGTCGAGAGCAACGTGCCGGCCAACTCGGGCAGCGCCAGCGACTCGATCGTGAGTCCGAAGGCGACGGTCGTGCTCGGACCGTGGGCGAACACCGAGTACTTCATCAATGCCGGCCGCGGCTTCCACAGCAACGACGCGCGCGGCACGACCATCCGCGTCGATCCGACCGACGGAGTGACGCCCGTGGAGCGGGTCGACCCGCTCGTCCCGGCGACAGGCGGGGAAATCGGGTTCCGCTCAGCCGCCGCGCCCGGCCTGCAGGTCTACGGCGCATTCTGGGGCCTCAATCTCGATTCCGAGCTGCTGTTCGTCGGCGACGGCGGGATCACGGAGCCGAGCCGCGCGAGCCGCCGCTACGGGGTCGAACTCGGCGCCTTCTGGACCCCGCTGACCTGGCTGATCCTGGACGCGGATTACGCCTGGGCGCACGCACGATACCGGGAAGCGGACCCGGCCGGCGATCACATCCCCGGCGCGGTCGAGACCGTCGTGTCGGTCGGGCTCGCGGTGAACAGGGACGATGGATGGTTCGGCGGCGCGCGGCTACGCCATTTCGGCGCGGCGCCACTCGTCGAGGACGACAGCGTGCGTTCCGATCCGACGCTCCTCTTGAACGTCGAAGCCGGCTACCGATTCAGCCACCGCCTGAGCGGCGTCCTTACGGTGTTCAACCTCCTCGACGCGGAAGACAACGACATCAGCTACTACTACGAGTCACAGCTGCCCGGCGAGGCCGCGCCCGTTGAGGACATCCACTTCCATCCCGTCGAGCCGCGTACGTTCCGGGCCACGCTCACGCTGAACTTCTAAGGGAGTCTCCCGAACCCGCAGCCGGATTCCACACCGTCGTACCGCCGTCTGTCTGGCCCTGGAAAAGATGCCCCGCCTTCAGGCTCGCCAATCACCTGGCAGACGCATCCCGCAGCGTGAACACGGAACCGATGGCGATCGGGGTCAGCATCCCAGCGCACGCAGGTCGAGCCCGTTGCGTGTGACCGGCGGACACCAGAAGTAGGCGCCCGTCCGTGGTCTCGTGAACGCGAACAGGGCGTCGACGATGCCGTCCTCCGCGCCGATCATTCGGTTCAGCTGTACCTCGAAGGCATCGAAGGAGCGCCCGAAAGCGACGAACACGAGCCCCACGCGCGATCCGTCGGCCCAGGGCATCGAACGGCGCACGACGAACGCCTCGGGGTCGAAACTCTCCTGTGCGGTGCGCTTGACGTGGGCCGACGGCGGCGCAGCGTCGATCTCCTCGTTGTCGCTGCGCCGCCGGCCGATGGTCGCGTCCTGCTCGCCGGGCGCCATCGCTCCGAAGCGCGCGAGGTCGTGCTCCCACTGCTGGACCGCGACGAAACTCGAACCATCGAGGCCCGGCCCGGCGCCGTGCAGGAG
>JAGOXN010000141.1 GCA_018059685.1 Steroidobacteraceae bacterium
GCACGGTTCGCCCTGCAACAGTTACGCCCCGGCGCGCGAGCGACGACCGCCGGCCCGGCGGTTTCCTCGGCGGAATGATGTTCGCACTCCTGGTGGCCGGGTCGGCGGTGGCGTACCTGCAGCGGGAGCGATGGCTGCCGGTGGCATCGGAGCGGGCGGAGGCGCTCACCGCGGCGCTCACGGCGGTACTCGAGCGCGCCCGGCCCGGTACGGGGCCCTCGTCGACACAAACGCTCGGGGCTGCACCGGACGTGAAGGATCCGACATCGGCCCCGTTCGAGGCGCCGCCTGCGTCCTCGCCCGACCTCATGGCGGAACCGGTACCCGCTGCAGGAGCCACGCCCGACGAGCCGGTGAGCCTCGAACCGACCCCGGTACCGCCGGAGGCGCAATCCGGTCCCGTGTCGCCGACGCCTGCAGGCGTCGCTGCTCGAGCCGAGCCGGCGGCGGCCATGCCTGCTCCCGGACACGCGCAGGTCGACACCGTTGCCGAGGCTGCAGCAGCTGCGACGCCGCCATCTACAGCGCCGCGCAGGCGTGGGCGCGTGCAGCTCGCGGCGGACTCCATGACGGTGAGTGAGGCGGAGCGCGTCGCCCGGATCAAGGTGCGCCGGGTCGGTGGCAGCGACGGCCGGCTGTCGTTCCTGTGGCGTACTGCGGGCGACAGCGCCCTCGGCGACGAGGACTTCGCCGAATCCGGCTGGAACGAGGAAGTCCTCGCATCCGGCCAGGTGAGCACGACGCTGCTGGTCCCGATCGTCGAAGACCTGAAGCGTGAACATACGGAACTCTTCGACGTCGTCCTGGGTTCGACCGAGGACGACACGGTGCTCGGCACGATCACGACCACCACGGTCATCCTCGTCGACGACGACTGAGTAACCGTCTTCCCGCGACCGGTCAGGCAGCCGTGTGCGGCCAGTCCGCGAGGCGTCGCGTCATCTGCACGAGGTCGAGCTCGTCGCGGTCCGTCCGGGTCTCGAAGCCGAGCGAGCGCGCGAGCTCGAGCATGCGCACGTTCTCCCGCAACGTCACGCCCTGCATCACTGCGAGGCGCCTGTCCCGGGCGACGTCCATCAGCATGCCGAGGAGGCGCCGCGCGATACCCCGGCCCTGCCAACGGTCGCCCACGACGATTGCGAACTCGCAGGCCTCCCCGTCCGGCAGAGTGACGTAGCGCGCCACGCCGATCTGCTCCTCGCCCACGGGCGTGTCGATGACCGCGATGAGCGCAATCTCGCAGTCGTAGTCGATCTGGGTGAATCGCGACAGCATCGCGGGCGTGAGGTCGTGCAGGCCGAACATGAAGCGCAGGAACCGGGACTGCTCCGACAGTCCGTGGATGAACGCGCTCTCGATGGCGGCATCCTCCGGACGGATCGGCCGGAAGCGGATCGTGATTCCCTCCGGCAGCTCCAGGGTCGCCGTGAGTTCACTCGGATACGGATGGATCGCCATGTGGTCGTAGGGCCGGGCCGCGGGACGCCGCCGCACGACGCCGATCCGGGCGTCGAGCACGACCGCGCCTGATCGGGTGACGACGACCGGGTTCAGGTCCAACGCCCCGACCTCCGGCAGCTCACACACGATTTCCGACACACGCAGCAGGATGTCCTCGACTGCCGACTCGTCGGCCGGAGGCGCCCCGCGCAGGGCCCCGAGCGCCTGCGCCGCCCGCGTGCGTCGCACGAGGTCACGCACGAGAAACTGGTTGAGCGGCGGCAAGGCCACGGCACGGTCGCGGATGACCTCGACCAGCATGCCACCGAGTCCGAAGCAGATGGCCGGCCCGAAGACCGGGTCGCGAACGACTCCGATCATCAGTTCCCTGCCCTGGCGCGGCAGCCACATCGGCTCGATCAGGACACCGTCGAGTCGCGCCGCCGGCCTGGAGCCGGCGACCTCCTCCAGCATCGCTGCGTACGCCTTGCGGACGCGGCTCGCATTCTGCAGGTCGAGCCGCACGCCCCCGACATCCGTCTTGTGCGGGATGTCGGGCGAGAGGATCTTCATTGCAACCGGGAAGCCGATCTCCTGTGCGATCCTCGCGGCCTCGGATGCCGAGCGCGCGGGCACGCTGCGCACGACCGGGATGCCGAAGGCTGCGAGCACGGCTTTGGACTCGGCTGGATCGAGCCAGTCCCGTCCCGCCTCGAGCGCCGCATCGACGACCGACCGCGCGGCGTCCCTGTCGGGTGCGGAATTGGCCGACAAAGGCTCTGGCGCCTGCAGCAGCAGCTGCTGGTTGGCAGCGA
This sequence comes from Steroidobacteraceae bacterium, assembly GCA_018059685.1. Taxonomy (GTDB): domain Bacteria; phylum Pseudomonadota; class Gammaproteobacteria; order Steroidobacterales; family Steroidobacteraceae; genus RPQJ01. Next base: position 2,256 of record JAGOXN010000141.1, read on the forward strand.
ACATGCCGAGTGCCGCGATCGCGTCGACGGCCGCCTCGGGCGTTGCGTAAGTCGGGATCCTGTGCGTCGCGAAGCGACTGCGGCTCGCCGCGACAGACTCCCCGCCCATCCAGCACGTGAAGAGTGGCTTGCCGTGATTCGCTGCGATTCCGATCAGCGCCTGCGCGAAGGCATCGGGGTCGGTCAACGCATGCGGCGCCATGATGGCGAGCAACGCATCCACGCCCGGATCCTCGAGGCACGTCCGCACGGTCGCCTCGAACATGGCTGCGTCGGCATCGCCGCGTACGTACACGGGATTGTCGTGCTTCGCACCCGCAGGCAACAGCGCCGCGAGCACGCCGCGCGTTTCCGGTGCGAGTTCCGCGAGCTGCAACCACCGGTCCGTTGCATGGTCGGCCGCGAGCGTACCGGGACCGCCCGCGTTCGACACGATTGCAAGCCTGCGACCGGCGACCCGGACGCCCGCACCCAGGGTCGCCGCCGCCGTGTGGAGATCGGAGAAATCCCTGATGCGCAGCACGCCGGCGCGGCGCATCGCGGCATCGAACACATCGTCCGGGCCGACGAGCGTGCCGGCGTGGAATGCGGCGCTGTCGGGGCGCTCGGCGTGCCGCCCGGCCTTCATGACCAGGACCGGTTTCATGCGGGCCGCCGCGCGCAGCGCACTCATGAAGCGGCGCGCGTTCTCGACGCCCTCCATGTACAGCATGATGCTGTCGGTCGCCGGATCGCGGGCCAGGAAGTCCAGGATCTCGCCGAAATCGACGTCGGCCCCCATGCCCGTCGAGATCAGGGTCGAGAAGCCGACGTGACGGGTCCGGGACCAGTCGAGGATTGCAGCGCAGAGCGCACCCGACTGCGACACCAGCGCCAGGCGGCCGGGAAGCGGCTGGCCGGGACCGCATGCGGCGTTCAGGTTGATGTCGGTGCGGATCACGCCGAGGCTTCCCGGGCCGAGAATGCGCACTCCGTGGCGGTCCGCGCGCAGCCTCAGGGTGGCGATGGACACCGGGTCCTCGCGCCCGTTTGCGCTGAAGCCCGTGGCCACGATCACGGCGCCCTGGACCCCTTTCTCGCCGCACTCGGCGACGATGTCCGCCACCGTGCGCGCCGGCGTGGCGATGATGGCGAGGTCGGGTGCCGACGGCAGGTCGAGCACGCTGCGATACGCCACCTGCCCCGCCACCGACGCGTGCCGGTCGCTGACGAAATGCACCGCGCCTCCGAACCCGGATCCGGCGAGGTTGCGGCGTATCACGTCGCCCAGCGTGCCCGCACGGTCGCTCGCGCCGACGAGGGCGATCGATGCGGGCTTCAGGACGGCTTCGGTGCGTCGGGCAGTCATGTCCGGGCTCTCAATACTCCCGCGAGGGCAGGACCATGCTAGCGTTATGCCCTGGCGCATTCATCCCGAGTCGCAGCAGCCGGAGTCCTGATGTCGGTGGCGTTCATTTCGCACCCTGCCTGCCGGCTGCACAACATGGGGCCGCGGCATCCGGAGCGGCCGGCACGCCTCGCCGCCATCGAGGAACAGTTGCACGCCCGGGGGCTCTACGATTTCCTCGTACATCACGAGGCACCCCGGGCCACGCTCGAACAGCTCGCGCGTGTTCATCCACGCGGGTACGTCGAGGGGCTCGCGGCCCGGGTGCCGGCCGAAGGCCTGGTGCACCTCGACCCGGACACGGCGATGTGCCCGGATTCGTTCGAAGCCGCGCTGCGCGCCGCCGGCGCGAACGTGCTCGCCGTGGATCTCGTGATGCGCGGCGAGGCCAGGCGCGCCTTCTGCAGCGTGCGGCCTCCCGGTCATCACGCGGAACGCGACACCGCCATGGGCTTCTGCATCTTCAACAACGTGGCGGTCGGCGTGGCTCAGGCGCTCGAGGCGCATGGCCTGGAGCGGGTAGCGATCCTCGATTTCGACGTGCACCTCGGCAACGGCACCGAGGACATATTCCGGCGTGACGACCGGGTACTCATCTGCTCGACGTTCCAGTACCCGCTCTATCCCAACCTGAGTCCGGGTTCAGTGCCAGGCCGCATCATCAATTGCGCTCTGCCCCCCGGCAGCGGCAGCGACGCATTCCGCGAGGTCATTGCCCGGCGCTGGCTGCCGGCACTCGACCAGTTCGCGCCGCAACTCGTCTTCATCTCGGCCGGATTCGACGGGCACGTGGCCGACGACCTGGCGGACCTGCGGCTCGCGACGGTCGACTTCGCATGGATCACGGAGTTTGCCTGCTCGGTCGCTGCGCGGCATGCGGAGGGGCGCGTCATCGCGACGCTCGAAGGCGGGTACGAGCTCGCGGCGCTCGCGGCGAGCGCCGTGGTGCACATCGAGCGCCTCATGCATGCCTGAGTGGCAGGTCCGGGCTGCAGGTGCGCGGCTTCCCGGCACACCGCGGCGCGACACCGCCTTCAGCGCAGCACCGATCGCGCGCGTACGAGACCCAACTCCTCGGCGCGGAGCACGGCCTGTGTGCGACGCTCGACACCGAGCTTCGCGAACACGTTCTTGAGGTGCGTCTTGACCGTCTCAGGTCCCATCCCGAGCTTACGGGCAATTTCCTTGTTCGATTGTCCCGCGGCGACCTGCTCGAGGATCGCGCATTCGCGGGGTGACAGCAGCGCGCGCGCGTCCTGCTGGCGCGGCCGGTCGACCCGTCCAGGGCCACCCCGGTATTCCGCCAGGTCCGCGCGCAGGCGTCGCAGGAACTCCCTGCGTCTCGAGCCCTCGGGCGCCGTAGCGGGATCCTGTTCCGCCCGCGCTGCGAGCGCGTCGATTTCCGGTCCCGCATCGACGATCGACGCGACGAATCCGGACGGCTCGGCCAGTTCGAGCACCGCGTGGAACTCCCGCAGCGCCTGTACCGTGCTGCGTGCCTGCAGGTGAATGCGGGCGAGGACTGCACCCGAACGAATGGCCAGCAGGTTCGCGCCGTCCCGGCGGGCATTCGTTACCGTCGACTCCAGCGTAGCTGCGGCCTCCCGGAAGCGACCCCCGGCCGCATCGACCAGCGCCTTGCCGAGGGCCCGGTAGTGAGGCACGTCCGCAAAGCCTCGTCCCCACCCTGGATCCCCAACCTCATGCATCTGTTCGAGCCGGCGCAAGGAACCCTGCGCAGCCACCGGCCGGCCAGTCCAAAGATCGAGGCGCAGCCGCTCGAACAGGGCAGCCGCAACGAGACGCGGCCAGCCGCGCGTGAGGCCGATCGCCTCGGCACGCTCGAGCCAGCCGCGCGCCTGGTCGAGCGCGCCGCGCCACCCGGCCATGCGCGCCGCGGTCATGGCCGTCTTGAGCACGCTGTCCATGGTCACGTTGCCTTCGAACAGCTCGAACGAGTCGCGCAGCAGCGCCTCAGCCTCCGTCACACGACCCGTCTCGAACAGCAGTTCCGCAAGCGGGCCGGCGGCCAGGCGCCTCGCGCCGGCGAAACCGCGCACGTCGCGGGCGAGACGCAGGCATTCCACCAGGTACTGCTCGGCAGGCCCTGCATGCGCCTGCTCGAGTTCACCGAGGCCGAGCACCAGTGTTTCGTAGATGGCCGTGAGCAGGCTGCGTCGATCGCCCGCCAGCGGCCGCAGTACCCGCGGCACCGCATAGCATTGCTGCCAGGCGGCGTTTTTCACATGGCCCGCACGCATGACGTTGTACGCAGCGTCACGCCCGAAGACACGGTCGCCGGGCATCGGGCGGTAGTCGCGTGCCAGTTCGAGCGCGACTGACTGCTGGTCCGCGAGTCCGAAGCGCACCATGCGCAGTGCGAGGCAGTCACGTCGCAGGGACTCGACATCGGGCGGCGGGTCCGTCGCGAGGCGCTGCTCGATTGCAGCAAGCTCGGTCGCAGCTTCCTCCAGGGACAGGCTCAGCGTCTTCGCCCAGGCGGTCGCGAACCGCAGCTGCAGCGGCAGCTCGACATCGTGGCTGCGCAGCTGCTGCTCCCAGCCGAGCAGTGTCATCATGTCGCCGTACTGCACCAGCGTATCGGCGCAGCGCGCGATCCGGACCACGGCCTCGGCGGTATCGCCTGCCGCGAGCAGGTGTTTGACGCAACCGGACCAGTCCTCGCGATCGGCATACCACCCCGCGGCACGACGGTGCAATTCACGCAGCCGGTCGGGCGACTCGCGCCCGAGGCGCTGCTGCAGGTAGTCGCGCACGAGGTGGTGGTACGCATGGTGTTCACCGTCCGGATCAAGCGGGCTGATGAGCTGCTCGTCCTCGAGCCGGCGCAGCAACCCGGCGCAGTCGGAGCGGCCGGTCACCGCGGCGCCGAGCGACGGCGCAAGCTGATCGAGGACCGACGTGTCGATCATGAACTGCAGCAGTTCGTCGGGGAGCAAGGCACACAGCTCGTCGAGGAAGCCGCCGATGTGGCGCGAGGCGCCGGCCATGGCGCGCGCGAACTCCACGGGCTCCCGGCCCGCGCGGATCGACAGCGAGGCAATGCGCAACGCAGCCGGCCAGCCCTGGGTAAGGTCGAAGACGGCGGCAACCTCGCCCGGTGCCAGGCGCTGTCCACTGGCCAGCTCGAGAAACTCGCGGGTCTCGTCGCGGGTGAATCTCAATTGCGCGGCATCGACCTCGAGGACCGCTCCCATCGCGCGCAGGGTCGGGAGCCCGACGGCCGGCTCCGTCCGCGACAGCATGACCAGCCGCAGATTGGCCGGGGCGTTGCGCAGCAGGAAGCGCATGCACTGGTGGACCTGCGGGTGGCGCAGATAATGAACATCGTTCAGGAACAGGAAAAGGTCGTCGCCGCAGTCGGCAATCGCGTTGACCACGCCCGCCTGCAGGTCGTCGAGCGGCGCCATGCCGACCGCGGCTCCGTCGAGCGAGATCGCGCGACAGGCCCGTCCCAGGGCCTCGATCA
>JAGOXN010000017.1 GCA_018059685.1 Steroidobacteraceae bacterium
GGTCGAGTCGATCTCGATCCAGTCGGCCGGTGTCGCCTTGCGCACGAAGGCGGTCCCGCGCAGGTCCTGGATCTCGTCGATACGCTTGCCGGCCGCGAGGCGGTGCGCGAGCTCGCACACCTGTCGCTCGGCGTTGCCGAAGACCAGCAGGTCGGCCCTGGCGTCCATGAGCACCGAGCGGCGCACCTTCTCCGACCAGTAGTCGTAGTGCGCGATGCGGCGCAGCGAGGCCTCGATGCCGCCGACCACGATCGGCACGTCCCGGTACGCCTCGCGCACGCGCTGCGCATACACGATCACGCAGCGGTCGGGCCGCGCGCCGCCCGCGCCGTGCGGCGTGTAGGCGTCGTCGCGGCGGATGCGGCGATCCGCCGTGTAGCGGTTCACCATCGAATCCATGTTCCCGCCGGTGACGCCGAAGAACAGGTTCGGGCGGCCGAGCCTCATGAAGTCGCGCGTCGAGTGCCAGTCGGGCTGGGCGATGATCCCGACGCGGAAGCCCTGGGCCTCGAGCACGCGTCCGACGATGGCCATTCCGAAGCTCGGATGGTCCACGTAGGCGTCGCCGGTGACGAGGATGACGTCGCAGGAATCCCAGCCGAGCGCGTCCATCTCCGCGCGCGCCATGGGCAGGAAGGGCGCCGGGCCGAAGCGGTGCGCCCAGTGCTTGCGGTGAGAGAAGAGATCGCGCGCCGGCTGCATGGCGCGCAGTCTAGACCACGTCTGCGTGGCCACCGCCGCCGATGTCGGGAAAATTGGCCCGGACGCGCTCGATATCCGCGCTGCGAGCGGAACTCGTGGCGGGCAGTATCCCGCGGCATCGGTCATTGACCCGCGATTGGTCGTGCTCCAATATCAGGTGTCAGAGCGGTTCCATAACGGTGTCACATGCTCAGCCTGACGCTCAAGAATGTTCCTGACGACCTGCACGCCCGTCTCAAGGCGAGCGCCGAGTCCAACCGGCGCAGCCTCAATCGCGAAATCCTGGCGCGCCTCGAGGCCCAGCTGGTGGCGCCCCCGGTCGACGTGGCGGCCGAGCTCAGGGTCTTGGAGGCGTTCGTGTCCGGCCTGCCGCGTGTCGACCACGGGCGAGTCACCCGCTATCGAAATGCAGGCAGGGCATGATCGTCGTCGACACCAACGTCATCGCATACTGCTGGATCAAAGGGGAACAGACGGCGTGCGCGCACCGCCTGAGACGACTCGACCCTGACTGGCATGCCCCGGTCCTGTGGCGCTCCGAGTTGCGTAACATTCTCGCGGGGTACTGGCGCGACGGAAGCCTGTCGGCCGGGCACGTGCGTCGCATCATGTCAGCGGCTGAGGGCGGCCTTTCGGGTCGCGAGCATCATCTGCCCAGCTTGCGCGTCTTCGACATCGTCGAGCGCAGCCGACTGTCTGCCTACGACAGCGAGTTCGTGGCCCTGGCGGAGATTCTCGATGCCCGGCTCGTAACGGAGGATCGGGCCGTCCTGGCGGCATTCCCGCAGCGGGCAACGAGCCTCGAGGGGACACTGCGCGCCTTCAAGTGAGGGCAGTCATCGCGCAGTGTGGCGATACGGAGCCTGCTCAAGTTGTGCGCAGCACACCGACGCCGCCACGAGCTGCGGCGTTCAGGCGAGCGTGTGATACACCTTCTGCACGTCCTCGTCCTGCTCGAGCTTGTCGATGAGTTCCATGACCTCGTTGGCCCGGTCCTCGGTCAGCTCGGTGGGTGACTGGCAGATGTACTCGTGCTCGGCCGAGATCGGCGCAATGCCGCGATCCTCCAGGGCTTTCTGCAGGACGCCGAAATTCTCGAACAGGCAGCGCGCGACGAGCTGCGGTTCGCCTTTTTCCCCCGTGCTCTCACCGAACTCCTCGAGCCCATGGTCGATGAGGTACAGCTCGAGGTCGTCCTGGTCGATACCCTCCGGGTTCAGGCGAAAGACACCCATGCGCTTGAACTGGAAGCCGACGCTGCCGGTCGTCGCGAGGTTTCCCCCGTGCTTGTTGAACGCGTTGCGCACGCTTGCGACGGTTCGAGTCGGGTTGTCGGTGGCGCATTCGACGAGCACCGCGACGCCGTGCGGACCGTAGCCCTCGTACATCACCTCTTCGAAGCTGGTCGCGTCGCGCCCCGACGCACGCTTGATGGCCGCCTCGATCTTGTCCTTGGGCATGTTGACCGCGCGGGCGTTCTGGACGACACGCCGCAGCGCCGGGTTCGACGCGGGATCGGTGCCGCCATTGCGCACGGCGATGGTGATGTCCTTGCCGATCCTGGCGAACTGCTTCGCCATCCGGTTCCAGCGCGCGAACATCGCGTGCTTGCGGACTTCGAATATGCGGCCCATGGTGCTGCAACCTGGCTGGAAGGGCGCGCAATCTACCCGAGCGCGCGCCGCGGGCCAATGGCGCCCGCGTCCCAGGCGATATTATAGGGGCCGGCTGATCGTCGGCCGTTCATGGGTGACCCCCGAGATGCGCCATTTCCCTTGCACCGCTCTGCTCATGTTCTGCGCTGCCGCGCCGGCAGACCTGGTGGCCGCCGCGGACGTCCCGACCTCCGCCTGGATCGATCAGGGCCGAAGTCTCTCCCAGCAGCTCGGCAGCGAGCTGAAGGCCGAACTCGGGCGGGCGATGGCCGAGGGCGGCCCGGTGGCCGCGATCGGCGTGTGCAGGGAGCGAGCGCCCGCGATCGCGGCGCGCCTGTCGGCGGAATCCGGCGCACGCGTCGGGCGCACGGCGCTCCGGGTGCGCAACCCTGCGAATGCGCCGGACGAGCTCGAGCGCGCCGTGCTCGCCCAGTTTGCGGCCGAGCTCCACTCCGGCAAATTCGAGGGTCCCCTCGAAGCCGCCTTCGAGATCAATCGCGGCGGCCAGGTCGAGCGGCGCTACATGCGCGCGATCCCGACCGAAGCGATCTGCATGACCTGCCACGGCAGTTCCCTCACGCCGGATCTCGCCGCCGCAATTTCCCGCCAGTATCCGGCCGACCAGGCGACGGGATTCGAGCCCGGCCAGTTGCGCGGAGCGTTCAGCGTCGTCTGGCCGTCTGCCGCGCCTCCGGCACCGTGAGCCGATGGCGTGAGCTTCTATCGCCATCGCGTCTTCCCCTACCTGCTGGATCTCGCCATGGCGAGCCCGGCACTGCGCGAGCCGCGCCGCCGCACGCTGGCCCCGGCGCAGGGACGGATCCTGGAGATCGGGTTCGGCACCGGCCGCAACCTCGCGCACTACCCGGCGTCGGTGACGCGCATCGAAGCCATCGACCCCGACCGTGACCTCGACCGCGTGTCCCTGCCGCGCATCCGTCGGGCCCGAATCGCCGTGGATTTCCACCACCTCGATGCCGAGCACCTGCCGTTCGCGGCCGAGAGCTTCGACACCGTGGTGAGCACGATGACACTGTGCTCGATTCCGGATGCCGTGCATGCGCTCGGCGAAATCCGCCGCGTGCTGAAACCGGGCGGCCGGTTCCTGTTCCTCGAACATGGCAAGGCGCCCGACCCGGGCGTGGCGCGCTTCCAGGACCGCGTGAATTCCCGCTGGGGGGTACTGGCGGGAGGCTGTCGCCTGAATCGACCTGTCGTGCAGCTGGTGACAGACTCGGGCCTCTTGCCCGGGCCGATCGCCAGCTACTACATGCGACGAACGCCGCGCTTCGTCGGCTACATGACAGAAGGCGTCGCACAGAAGGCGTGACGACACGGTCCGCCGTCGGTGCAGATGGCTGGTCGCGGCCGCTCGCCGCGCCATGACGCCATGGCATACACTCGCGGCGCTGGCCGTCCAACCGCCGGGAACCGCCGCACGAGCGGGACGGGCACGCGAGGAGACTGCGATGAGACGGGCAATTTCAGCCGTGGCGCTGCTCGCGCTCGGCCTGGCGGGCGTCGGCGGCTGCAGCATCGAATACGAGGGCGAGGATTCCGTCGCCCGGGCGTTCGGATCGGACCGGTTCGCCGCGGGCGGCGTGCTCAATCTCACCGACGCCGTCGACGGCGACGCTTTCCTGGCCGGTGGCAAGGTCGCGATCGCGAGTGAGATTCGAGGCGATCTGGTCGTGACGGGCGGTGAGGTCTCGGTCGGCGGCAGCGTGGGCGACGACCTGTACGCCGCCGGTGGCGACGTGAAGCTCGACGCCATCGTGAGCGGAAATGCACGTCTGGCGGGCGGAGACCTTGCGGTGGGTCCGGCGACCGTGGTCGGGGGGACCGCAACACTGACCGGTGGACGCGTGAGCTTCGGCGGCAACTCCCACGGTCAGCTGCAGGCGACGGGAGCTTCGGTCAGGATCGACGGAGAGGTTCACGGGGATGCGGAGGTGCGTGCCGAGGAACTCGTGATCGGTCCCGGGACGCGCATCGGTGGCCGCCTCGTCTATCACGGTCCCGCCGAGCCCGTCGTGCCCGAAGGCGCGATCATCGACGGCGGCATCGAGTTCCACGAATCCGACGCGAGTCGCTTCCTCGACCGGTCGGGCGAACGTTGGAGCGACCGGCGTTCGCACCGGGGATCGTTCCTGTGGGTCGTCGGCGTCTTCGCGGCGGCGACGTTCTTCCTGCTGCTGTTTCCCGGCTACTCGACGCGTGCGGCCGAAGCGATCGGGCGGGAGCCGCTGCCGGTGCTCGGCCTCGGCCTCGCGATCGTCGTCTGCGTGCCGTTCGTCGCGGTGGTACTGATCATCACGATCATCGGCATACCGCTCGCGCTCCTCGCGATTCCCCTCTATTTCCTGCTGCTGTTCCTCGGCTGGGTGACGGCCGCGCTGTTCCTCGCGCAGCGCGGCCTCGCGGCGCTGCGGACCGGGCGACCCGTCACGACCGCCTGGCGTCTGCTGGCGTTGTTCCTCGCGCTGATTGCGCTGTGGCTCGCACGACAGATTCCATTCGTCGGCGGGCTGGTCGCGTTCGTTGCGCTGCTGGCGGGCGTCGGGGCCCTGGTGTGGCAGGCGTGGACGCGCCGCGAGCAGCAGCCGCTCGCCGCGGCGTGAGGCACGCGTGAGCTACTGGCCGCCACGCTGCTCGCGTTCACTCTGGCCGGCCAGATGCTCGCGGCGCTGGTCGTCGATCACAACGGGGTCATCGGCTTTCCGCGGAACCCGATCACGTGGTCGCGCCTCGCCGGAACCGCGCTCCTGCTGGTCGGCGTGCTGCTGATCATGCGCGTCTGACCCGGGGGTGACACGTGGCCCGTACTCCGTCCACGATGCTCGCACTCGGCACGCCTGCGCCTGGGTTCGCTCTTCCCGATTTCGACGGCGCGATGCACGCGCTCGGCGACTTCGACTCTTCGCCCGCGCTGATCGTCGCGTTCATCTGCAACCATTGCCCGTTCGTGCGACACATACGCGACGAATTCGCGCGGAAGGCGCAGGCGTGGCGGAAGCGAGGGGTCGCAGTCGTCGCCATCAACTCGAACGACCTCGTGGCCTACCCGCAGGACGGACCCGACGCCATGCGCGAGGAGGCCCGGAGCCTGGGTTACGACTTCCCGTACCTGCTCGACGAGCGCCAGTCGGTCGCCAGGGCGTATCGCGCGGCCTGTACGCCCGACTTTTTCCTGTTCGACGGCTCGCGCCGGCTCGTCTATCGCGGGCAGTTCGACGACAGCCGGCCAGGCGACGGTCGGCCGGTCTCCGGGTCCGATCTGCAGGCGGCCGTGGACGCCGTCCTGGCGGGTCGCGCGCCCGCGCGCGAGCAGCGGCCAAGCCTCGGCTGCAACATCAAGTGGAAGAAGGGCAACGAACCCGACTACGCGGCCGGCTGAACCACCGCATCCGACGCTCGCTCAGGGCGTCGCGCGTCTCGCCGGGAACTCGCTCGCGATGTGACGCGCGATGTCGGTGATCATGCGGATACCGGCCTCGTTCGAGGTGACCCGCGTCTCGACCTCGACCAGTCCGCGCCACACGACGCGGCCCGATGCCGCATCATCGACGAACAGGATGACCGAGCCCTCGCGCACCGACTGCTCGCGCGGCAGGTCGGATGCCGGCGGCACAGGCATGCCGCTCGCGGTCAGAACCTCGTTCGGTGACGGCGCACCGATGCGACGCTCGTCGGAGACCACGAAGCGCCGTGTCCCGGCCACCTGGAAGCTGACCAGCATGTCCGCCCGCTGTGGATCCGTGACTTCGGTGAAGCCCTTGCGTACGAACTCCGTGGTGACGGCGCCGCGCACCCGCGCCTCCATGGCGGCCGCGACCTCGGGCTGGCTGATCGTCGGCGTGCTCGACGCGCCAGCCTTCCACGCGAATGTCGCCTTGCCCGGCAGGTCGGCCTCGGGCGCGGCGAAACTGTCGACGTCCCATTGCGTGGCACAACCGGCCGCGACGACCAGGCAGGCACATGCCAGCCAGTGCAGTGTTCTCAACGGAACCTCCCTCGCGACCATCGCAAACCTTTCTCGTCGGGCGAGTATACGGCGGCGGCCACCGTCCCATCGGCCCGCAGGCCAGGTTGAACGTGATCCACGTCCAGGCGCGCCGCCGCCGCCGCGGGGCAATCTGTGACGGACCTCGCGCGGCGAGGGCGCCAACCGTTGGTGTGACGCACGCGGCCGGGCATACTGCGCGCCACGGGAGCACCGACGTCCATGAAGACCATCCTGCTGGCCTGCGAGCGCGACCAGGACCTCGCCACCATCGAGACCCTGTTGAGCGCACGGGGACACCGTGTCCTCAGGGTGCGCAATGGCCTCGATGCCCTCGAGAGCATACGCCAGGAAGCGCCTCACGCGGTGGTGAGCGACGTGCAGCTGCCGCGTCTCGACGGCTTTTCACTGTGCAGGCGGCTCAAGGAGGACCCGGTCCTGCAGCACCTGCCGGTCTTCCTGCTCTCGTTGCGCGTCGAGGGGCCAAAATACGAAGCCTTCGCGGCGGAGGTCGGTGCCGAGCGATTCTTTCCCAAGGGGTCGACACTCGAGGAACTGGCCACGGCGATCGACGAACAGCGGCCCGGATCGGGGACGATGCGCATGCCGGCGCTGGTACCCGAGCTCCTCGAACGTCGCGAACAGGACCGTCGGCGCCAGGTCGACCTCGAACGCCGGCTGCGCGACCTCGAAGCCGCCAACCGCCAGCTCGAGGTCGCGGAGCGCGTCGCACGCGAGCACGCGGAGAATGAGGCGCGCGAACGTGCCAACCATGCCGCGACCGACTCGGCGACGATCCGCGACCTGCAGGCACAGTTGCGGGATCTCACGGCGCGTCTGCAGCAGCTCGCGCAGGCGGACGAAGCGCGCGTGCAGCAGCTCGCACAGGCGGACCAGACACGTGTGCAGCAGCTTGCACAGGCGGAGTCACAGGCGCGCAGTGCGATCGAGGCGGCGCAGGCCGAGCAGGCGCGGGCGGCCGTACTGGAATCACGGCTGGCGGACCTGCAGGCGAGCCGGACCGCGGCGCAGGCCGCGGCGGTCGATGCGGCGCGTGCCTTCGTCGCGTTGCCGGTTCCCGCGTGGCTCGCGGACGTCGAAACGCACGAACTGCACGCGGTCAGCGACGCTGCGGCGCAGCTGTTCTCCGTTCCCGCGGAGAAGCTGCCCGGTCGCTCGGTGGCGGATCTCCTGCCTTGCGACTGGCCGTCACGTGATGCGGTCGGGCCGATCGACGCGGGCTTCACCGGTCCCGACGGCGCGGCGCGGGTTCTCGAGCTGCGCCGGCAGCCGATGGTCTATGACGGCCGGCCCTGCTGGCTCACGTCGGCCCGGGATGTCACGGCCGAGCGCGTCGACGCGAAGGAACGCGAGCGCGATGCGCATGGCGCGCGGTTGCTGGAGGATTCGCCGCTGGCATGCGGCCTGGTCGCGCCGGACGGTCGCCTGGAGTACGTCAATGCGGCTTTCCTGCAGCTCGTCGGACTGGAGCGCAGCGATGCGACCGGGCTGACGCTGCAGCGATTCGAGGAGCGCGCGGGCAGCGACGCCACGGTCCGCAACATGGTCGTCGGCGGAGGACCCGTCACGCGGACCGCGCGCTGGCAGCACCGCGACGGTCGCTGGCTCGACGTCGAGATCGAGGCGGGCGCGGCGGAAGTCCCGAGCGGCCGCCGCGTGGTCACGGTCCGGGACACGACGCAGCACGCGCGCGCGGCCGTGCGGGCCGAGCGCTCGCAGGCCTGCCTCGCCGGAATCCTCGAGCTGACTCAGCAGGCGCACACGCTCACGGAATCGGAGATACACGCACGGGTGCTGCAGCTGCTGCAGCGACTGACGGGCAGCGCGGCCGGCTACGTGTTCCTGTCACTCGCCGATGCGACGCAGCTCGAACTCGCGGGTTGCAGTGATGGCGAGCAGTCCGCGCCGAATCTCGCGGTCCTGACGCGCTGGCGCGGCGCCCCGCCTGCCGATTCCGCCCTGCTCGAATGCCTGAACTCGAAGCGCGTGGTGGCGCGCGAGGGTGCGGAGTCGAGCGGGAACCTGCGGCAGGCAGGCCTGCCGGCAACCCTGACACGCCAGCTGGCGACGCCGATCCTCGACGGCGGCCGGCTGGCCGGCGTACTCCTGCTCGCCGACAAACCCGAGCGCTACGACGAGGACGACCGCCAGCTTGCGGCCCAGGTGGGCGACGGCCTGTGGAAGCTCCTGCGGCGCCGGCGCTCGGACGCCGAGGTCGTGAGCGCGATGGATCACATGGAGCGCGTGATGCTCGGCACGATCGAGTCGCTCGCGGTGCTCTCCGAATGCCAGGACGCGTGCAAGGACGGCCGCGCCCGCCGCGTGGCGGATCTCGCCTCGGGCATCGGCTCGACGCTCGGTCTGCCCGGGCACGCCGTGCGCGGCCTGCGGGTCATGGGCCAGTTGCTCGACGTAGGCATGCTGCAGATCCCGCGCGAGATCCTGTGGCGCCCGGGGCCGTTGTCCGCCGCGGAGTTCGAGCTGCTCAAGACTCACGCGGATCGTGGCCACGACAGCCTGAAGCGCATCGAGTTTCCCTGGCCCGTCGCCGAAGCCGTGCGACAGCATCACGAACGACTCGATGGCTCGGGTTATCCGCGCGGACTCAAGGGTGACGACATCCTGCTCGAAGCGCGCGTCCTCGCGGTCGCGGACGCCGTCGAGGCGATGCTGTCGCCGCGGCCGCATCGCTCCGCGCTGTCGCTCACGGCCTGCGTCGAGGAACTTCAGTCGCAGGCTGGCCGCCGCTACGATGCACGGGTCGTGAAGGCCTGTGTCAAGCTGTTGCGCGAACGAGAAGCACGAACGGAAGGCGAGTCGGCGGGCCAGCGGATCGCCTGAGGCGAGTCCATGCACCTCGAGTTCTTCGGCGCGGCCGGTGAGGTCACCGGCTCCTGCCACATTCTGTCCGTCGGCGGCCGCAGGATCCTGCTCGACTGCGGGCTGATCCAGGGCGGGCCCGGCCCGGACGAGCGCAACCGCCGGCCGTTTCCGTTCGACGCGGCACAGGTCGATGCGGTGATCCTGAGCCATGCGCACGTCGATCACTGCGGGCGTCTGCCGCTCCTGCGCAGGCGCGGTTACCGCGGCACCATCTACGCCAATCCGGCATGCCGCGACCTCGCGCGGATCCTGCTCGCCGACAGCGCGCTGCTCGCGCAGCGCGACGCCGACCGCAGCAACCGCCGGCTCGAGGCGCAGGGTCGCCGCGCGCGGGTCGAGCCGCTCTATACGGTCGACGACGCGATGCAAGCGCTGCGCGCGTTCCGCGCGGTCGACTACGGCCAGCCGTTCGAGATCGTCCCGGGCGTCGAACTCACCTTCCGCGACGCCGGGCATATCCTCGGGTCTGCGAGCGTGTGGCTCCGGCTGCGCGAGGGGGACATCGAGCGCACGCTCGTGTTCAGCGGCGACCTCGGGCAGTACGGCTCGCCCATCCTGCGCGACCCCGAGGCGGGCCCCGCTGCCGATCTGGTAGTCATGGAGAGTACCTACGGCGACCGGCTGCACCGTGACCGCGCGGCGACCCTGCTCGAGCTCGGCGAGATCCTGCGCGGTGCGCGCAAGGACGGCGGAAACGTGCTCATTCCGGCATTTGCGGTTGGCCGCAGCCAGGACCTGCTCTACGAGCTCGGCATGCATTTCGACGCGTGGGATCTCGGCCGCTGGCGGATCTTCCTCGACAGCCCGATGGCCATCGAGGCCTCGGAGGTGTACTGGCGACACTCGAGCCTCTTCGACGAGGAAGCGCAGTCGCTGCGACTGCGCGCGGGGAGCATGCCGCCATTGCCGAACCTGACACTGTGCCGCACGGCCGACGAGTCGAAGGCGGTCAACCGCATCACGCACGGGGCGATCGTGATCGCGGGCAGCGGCATGTGCACGGGGGGACGCATCGTCCACCATCTGGAGCACAACCTCGCCCGTCCCGAGTGTGACGTGGTGTTCACGGGGTTCCAGGCGCACGGCACGCCCGGGCGAGCGATCGTCGACGGCAACGAGTACGTGCGCATCAGCGGCAGTCCCGTGCGGGTCGCGGCGCGCATCCACACGCTGGGAGGCTTCTCCGCTCACGGCGACCAGGGCGACCTGCTGCGCTGGTACGAGCAGGTTCCCGGTCGACCGCCCGTGTGGCTGGTGCACGGCGAGTCGGGGTCCGCCACGGCACTGCGCGACGAGCTGCGCAGCCGCGGAGTGCGCGCCGAGGTCGCTGCGCCCGGGAACACCGTCGACCTGGCCCCCGCTGCATGAAGCGTGCGCTCGCCGGCGCGATCAATGCGCGGCCCCACGAACTCGGCGGTGCGATCGCGGGTTTTCTCTGTGCGTTCGCGATGTTCGCGTCGTATTCGATCCTGCGGCCGATCCGCGAGACGATGGGGCTCACCTCCGGACTGGAGACGCTGCCCGCACTGTTCTGGGGCACCTTCGTCGTCATGCTGCTCGTGCAGCCGGTCTACGGCTGGCTCACGGCGCGGTTTCGCCGCACCGTCTTCCTGCCGTGGGTGTATCTCTTCTTCATCCTGAACATCCTGGGCTTCCATGCCTGGTTCAACCTGGAGCCCGACCACACCTGGATTTCGCGCGTCTACTTCGTGTGGGTGAGCGTGTTCGTGCTGTTCGTGGTGGCCGTGTTCTGGAGCCTCATGGCCGACGTGTTCAGCCGCGAGCAGGCAGGGCGGCTGTTCGGTTTCGTCGCCGCGGGCCTGAGCCTCGGCGGGCTCTTCGGGCCGTTTCTCGGGCAACGGCTGGCGCGACCCCTGGGAACCATCCACCTGCTGCTGGTGTCGGCCGCGATGCTCGCCCTCGCGCTCGGCCTGATGCTGCTCGTGCTGCGCTGGCACCGCAGGCACGGCGAGAACGTCGCGCAGGGTCAGGACCGGGACGAGAAGCTCGGTGGCAGCGCGCTCGCGGCATTCCGCCAGGTCGTGCGGTCGCCCTACCTGGCGCTCATCGCCCTGTTCGTGTTCCTGCTCACCTGGGCGTCGACCTTCCTGTACCTCGAGCAGCAGGCCATGGTGGCGAGCCATTTCGCGAGCCGCGATGCGCGCACGGAATTCTTCAGCAGGCTCGACTTCTGGGTGCAGGCCTGCTCGCTCATCATGCAGTTCTTCGTGTTCGGGCGCCTGTTCCGCTGGTTCGGGTTCCGCGCCCTCATCGTCGCGGTGCCGCTGCTGATGGCATTCGGCTACGCGGCGCTGGCCCTCTTGCCGACCTTCGCCGTCCTGATCGGCGTGATGATGATCCGCCGCATCGGCGAGTACTCGATCGCGCGGCCCGCGCGCGACACGCTCTACACGGTCGTGACACGCGAGGAGCGATACAAGGCCAAGAGCCTCATCGACACGTTCGTCTATCGCGGTGGCGACGCGACCTCGGCCTCGGCGCATGCGCTCGTCAAGACGACGTTCGGCCTGGGCGTGAGCGGGATCGCCTGGTGCGGCGTGGCCATTGCGATGCTCTGGGCATCGGTCGCGTGGGCGCTCGGCACGCGCCACGTGGATCTCAATCGTCGACGTTGAATCGCAGGGTGACGACCGAACGGTGAGGCACCGGCCGCCCGTTCGCGATTCGCGGCTCGAACTGCCAGCGGGCCAACGCTTCGCTGGCCGCGGTTTCGAAGGTGCCCCGGGGTTCGGCGCCGACGACCGCGACGTCCCGCACCGAGCCCGACTCCGTGATGGTGAATTCCAGTTCGACCCAGCCTTCGGTGCGGGAGCGCAATGCGGCGGCTGGATAAACTGGATCGACCACGAGCAGCGGCCGGAACTCGCCGACCGGAAGCGGGGTGGTCGCGGGTTGCGGTGGATCGTCAGGGTTCTTCGCTGTCGCTTCCGCCGCCGGCACCGTTGGCGCCGCCGATGTCGAATCGAGCGAGGCCTGGCTTTCGGAGGCGGGTGCCGCGAGGCCCGCAACGGGGTGGTACGACGGAATCGGCGCCCCGTAGCTGCGCGGCCCCACAGGACGTCGCGTCGCCTTGCGCAGGGTGTCGGCATTGACGATGCGGGGCGTGAGCGGATCGGGCACGGCCTTGCCCGGTGCGACGGATTCCGGCCTGGTGGTCGGGGTCGCGCGCACGGGCTCGTCGGCCGCCGCTCGCGGGGCGACGGCCTGGGCTGGCGCCGGGTCCGCCGTCCGTGCCGCCACCGACGGCGGCTCCTTGCTGGTTTCCGCGGGCTTCTCGGTTGATGCGTCAGGGGTCGCGGCCGGGGCGAGTGGCACGGGCGCAGGCGCGAGCCGTCGCGCGAGGTCGACGGCCGCAGGATCGCCGGGATCGGCGGCCATTACCCGCTGCAGGAGACGGCGCGACTCGGCCGGGCGGCCTGCGGTGGCCTCGCGGTCGGCGAGCTCGACGATGGCCGCGACGGTACGGGCGAGGCCCGCGCGGGCCTCCGGATGTCCCGGCCGCGCGAGCAGCACGGCGGCGTAGAGGTCGAGCGCGTTGCGGCCGGGCGGCGCCTCGTAGCGACCGCTGGCGAAAGCAGCCCGTGCGCGCGACAGGACGGGATCCGCCATGGGTCCGCCAGTCACGCGCGTATCGATGGTGCTCCGGGGTGCCGTTGCCGGGGTCGTCGTCTCCGGCGGCGTCGCACGGCTGCCGAGGATCAGCGCCAGCAGCACGAGGAGGCTGCCGAGGCCGCCCGCGACGAAGGCCCACATCCGCAGCGCGGGTCCGCTCCGCGCCTGCGCGTGCAGCAGGGACGGCTGCGGCGCGCGCAGGCCCCGGCGCTCGACGTGGCCGCGCATGGCTGCATCGAGGAACATGCCGGCGCGCTTCGGGGACAGGGGCTTGTGCATGAAGCGGTAGACGCGGCCGTCGCTCAGCAGTTGCCCGAGCAGCGCCTCGTCCTCGCGTCGCCCGGCGACGACGACGATCACGTCCGGAAACTGCTCGACGATCTGCTCGACCAGCGAGGCCGGTTCGGCCGAGACGGCGGCGACGTCGAGCAGCAGGACACCGCAACGGCCGGACAGGAGCAGATCGACGGACTCTGCGGCCGAACGTGCGCGCCACACGGGGTTGCGTTCACCGACGGCAGCGCGGATCGCCTCGAACAGCGCGGTGTCGGCCGACAGCACCACGACGTCGACGAGCAAGGGCGTTACGTGGCCCTCGGGCGCGCCGACTGGCTGGCGTAGGGGCGAGCGTCCGGTCATCCCGCGAGATTTCGCCCGAGCCGTCGCCCGGGGTCCACTGCGGCCGTCAAAAACCCGAGGCAATTCAAAGTCCGGGGCCACGCCCCGGGACGGCACGGGCGCACGGGAACCGGACGGGCCGCCGGGCAGGGCGCGGGTCGCTCTCGACATAATGGGACGGCGCGAGCATCATCGGGCGCGTGTCATCGAAGACCGGCCCACCGGTCCAGTGTGGAGCATGGGGACGCCGGTCAGTTTCAGTTCCCGCCTTGCCGCGGAACATCGCGCGACGCTCGAGCGCCTGCTCTTCTTCAATGCGTGCCAGGAACGGGTCGCGGACGGAATCGTCGAGGTCATCGACAAGTACGGTCCGCCCGAAATCCGGCCGGAAGGCGAGTGGCTGCGGGTGCGGGTCGCAGGGTTGCCCGACGTGCAGTCGTTGTTTGCGGTGGAAGGCTCGAGCCGGCGCCCGATCGGCGTCGCGGTCTACGTTCGTGCCGACCTCGAGCACGTCACCGTCCTGCACGTCGGCATCAGCGAGGAGTACTGCGCCGGTGGCGAGCGCGAGGAGCTCAATCTCCTCCTGCGTCTGATGAAGGAGATCCGTCGTTCGTCGCGGCGCGTGAAGGGCGTGCGCAGGCTGAGCGTGGCCTATGGCAGTCGCCGGTCGTTGCGCCTGCAGGCCTGACCAGCAAGTACCCGCAGCTCTGTCATCCTGCTGAGCACGGTGCGGGCCAGGTGACGTGCCGCAGGCCCGGCCGGCGGGCTTAAGATGCCCGGGTGAGCAACGAGCCCGCCCGTTCGACGCTGCCGGGACGCATCCTGGTCCTGTTGCTCGGTGGCCTCCTCGTTGCCACGGTGTGCGCACTGCTGGCACCCGTCGGGTGGCCCTTCGAGCTGTTCGCACATTTCCGCGTGCAGTATGCCGTGGCCGCTGCCCTGGTAGCGGCGGGTCTCGTCGCGGTGGGGCGTCCGGGCTTCGCGGTCGTCGCGGTCGCGCTTGCGCTCTATCAGGCGCTGCCGCTGCTGCAGATCGCGAGAGCGGGGCGCACGACTGCGGCCTGCACGGGTCCGGCGTTCACGGTCGCCACGGTCAACCTGCTGTACCGCAACCAGGATCGAAAGCCGGTGCTGGACTGGCTCGCAGCGGAGACGCCCGACCTCGTGGTCGTGCAGGAACTGACGCCCGAATGGGCCGCAGAGCTGTCGCGCGCCGCGGGCTACGCGCATCGCCGGCTGCTGACCCGCCGCGATGCCTATGGCATCGGCATCCTGAGCCGCTGGCCCCTCGATCACATCCAGGCGGTCGATCTCGCCGACGATGGCTTGCCGTCGCTCTCGGGTGTCGTGGAAATTCATGGCCGCCCTGTCGTGGTCCTGGGCCTGCACGCTCGATGGCCGATCACGCCCCGCCTGCTCGAGGCCCGCGACGACGCGCTCCGGCGCGCGGCGCATCTCATCCGGTCCGAGCCGCTGCCCACGGTGGTGATCGGTGATTTCAATCTGACACCCTTCTCGCCTGCTTTCGCCCGGTTCCGGGCGGATTCCGGGTTGCGCGACGCATTGGCCGGCGCGGGCTGGAGCCCGACGTGGCAGGCCGGCTTCTGGCCACTCGCGCTGCGCATCGACCACGTGCTGGTGCCACCATCGGTATGCGTCAACCATGCAGCGGTCGGCCCAGCGATCGGCTCGGACCATCGCCCGGTGGTGGTGGGACTCGTGCTCGGCAAGGGCACGCGTTGAGCGTCGCGTCCAGTCACTCGGGCGCGAGCATCTCTCCGGTCGGCGGCGCGAACTCGCGACAGCAGTCGACCAGCCAGGCGCGGAACCTGACGACCTTGGGCAACGGGAAGTTCTCCGGCGGCGCGACCAGGTACCAGGCACTGCGCTGCTGCACGCTCGGCATCATCGGACGAACCAGCCGTCCAGCGGCGAGGTCCGCCGCCGCGAGCGACCAGCGGGCGAGTGCGACGCCCTTGCCCTGCTCGACCGAGGCCAGCGTCGCGGTCGAGTCTTCCATGAGCGGCAGGGTCTCGGCCCGGGTCGTGTCGCCGCCGACCCGCCGCAACCAGTCGACCCAGGGTTCCGCGCGGCTGTGGATGAGCGGGTAACGCGCGAAATCGGCCAGGGTCTCGATCGGACCGAGCTTCGCGAGCAGAGCCGGGCTGCACACCGGGAAGACCCACTCGTCGAGCAGTTTCTCGCACCGGACTTCCGCCCAGGCGCCCGACCCATAGAGGATGGCTGCGTGAAAATCGTCCCGGCCGAAATCCAGTGCCGGCCGGGCGGGCCCGAATCGCACCTCGATTTCCGGGTGGCGGCGCGTGAACTCGCCGAGCCGCGGCAGCAGCCAGCGCTGCAGGAACTCGCTCGGTACGCTCAGGTTCAGCATGCCGCCGACCCGTTCGCGGCGGATACGATCCACGGCGCGACGCAGTTCGTCGAGCCCTCGACGCACACCCGGCAGGAGTTCGGCGCCCTCCTGGGTCAGGGCGACCGCACGCGTGTGACGACGAAACAGGGGTACGCCGATGTCGGCCTCGAGGGCCTTGACCTGGGCACTGACGGCGGCCGTCGTCACGCCGAGCTCGCGAGCCGCCGCGGTAAAACTCAGGTGCGTCGCGACCGCCTCGAACACCCGAAGCGCGTTGAGTGGCAGGCGCTCTGCAGCGATGGACATCTGCACCGACTCCAGTAAAGTGTTACTTGACAATACTTTGTGGAATCCTTAGGCGCAAGCCTCGACCAGCATTTCTGTAGAGGGAATCTGAAGAAAGCCGAGCGGTGGACCAGCGCCTCGAGCTAAGATGAGCTGCACGGAGGTCGCAGCGCACGGTCATTGCGGCGCAGGGAGGATGCCCATCGTCTGGAGGGATGTGCGGTGTCTCGATTCTGCTGGTTCGTATTGCTCGGTCTCACCTCGATCACTCCTGCCTTTGCCGATGGCCCCGCTCCTGCGACGCTGACCCAGGACGCATTGCTCGCGCGCCGGCAGGACCACGACTCATCGTTCGTCGTCGTGGACGTCCGTACTCCGGAAGAGTTCGTGACCGGCCATGTCCCCGGGGCAATCAACATTCCGCACGACCAGATCGGGCAGCGCCTGGCGGAATTGCCCAAGGACAAGGACCTCGTGCTCTATTGCCGTACCGGTCGGCGCGTCGCCATCGCCGCGGGTGAGCTCACGGCGAAGGGCTACACGCGTCTGCAGCACCTCGAGGGCGACATGGCGGCGTGGCTCGCGCGGGGGCTGCCAGTCGACGTGCCCGCGGATGCGGCGGCGTGCCAGGCGGCGCTCGCCGCGGGCGACGCCTCGCCGCGGACCTGCGCTGTACCCTGACGGCCATCGAGCCAATCCGGCCGGACCCGCCCCGACCACGACATGGTCGCCCGGGGCATGCGCGTGCTCCTCATTCCCGCGGCAGGAGGAAGCGTCGGCCACGGAAATCGAGCACGACGCCGTCGCGCGTGATCTCGTCCACCCGCGGGCCTTCCTGCAGCGTGTCTCCCTCGCGGTATTTTCGCGAGTTAATGAACGCGAACCGCTCCGCCGGCACGTTCGAAAACACGTGCAGTTCGAGCCTGAGCTCAGGGACGCCGCCGGTCAGCATCTCGTCCGCCGTCGGCAGTTCGCGTCGTTCCGGCGCAGGCGCTGCGTGAGAGGCCGACGTCACGGGATCCGCCTCGGGCAGCGTCTCGTAGATCACCGTGCCACCGCCCGTGGGCGCGCGGGTCACGGCCGGAGGACCGGGCGGGACGCGCGCGGCATCGGACATGGTGTGCTCATCCATGGGCGGCGCAAGATCCGAGACCTCTTCCTGCAGCGGATTGCGCGCAGCGGGTGCGACGGGCTCGGGTTCCGCAGGTCGCAGCATCGGCGGCAGCTCGGATGGCTGACTGGCGGCCACCGGCCGTGGCTCGCTCGTGGCTCCGGTCGGTTGGGGTTCGACCGCGCCAGGGATGGCGGGTGCAGGTGACGCAATGGCAGGAGAACCCGTCTTCGCCGTGTCCTGCGCTCTGCGCATCAGCAACACGCCCACGACGGCGAGATTCACCACGAACAGCACGATGGCCGCCGTCGCCCAGGCATTGGTGCGGCCCCTGGGCGTCGCAACGGCGGCCTCGGCGAGTCCCGGCCCGGCCTGCCGCTGCCGTTCGTGTTCGGACTTGCGCAGCGCGTCGAGGATGAACGACATCGGTCAGCCTCCGGCCACCGGTGCGACGATCGTCGGCGAGCCGGTCGCACTCAGGACCGTGTCGAGCACGATCTGCGTCTGCACGCCCGCTACGCCGTCCACGGTCAGGCGGTGCTGCCGCTGGAAGTCCTGGACCAGGCGGGCGAGGTCATCGTCGTACAGGTCGTTGCCCGCAGGCGCCGGCGGAAGTCCCTGGGCCGCGCGCAGGCTCTCGCGCAACCAGCGTACGTCCGCGCCGCGCGATCCCGGCGTGAGCACCCTGGCCACGGCCATCGGCGGCCGCCACAGCAGCAGGAAATCGCCGAACCAGTAGCGCGAAGCCACCGTGATCGACACGTCGCGCGTTTCATTGCCGAGCTCGAACGTGGCGTATTCATCGTCGAGCGCCGTGAGCACCACCTGGTGCATGCGGCCGACGTCGTCGGTGAGCGTCAGGATGGCCGGGCGATTCAGGGTGCGCAGCTGCGCCCATGAGCCCTTCTGGAACAGGCACTCGAGGCCCTGCGTGACCGCCTGGTCACAGCCGCGTCCCCGAGCCGGGTCGTACGTGATGCCCCACAGCCCGAAGAGCTTGCCGAGCGCGGCCTCGGTGGTCGTGTCGTTGCCATGGCGGACCAGCAGCTGCTCGAGCGGTACGGCGACCTCGGGAAGCGCGACCGGCGCGGGCGAGGTGGGCGAGGGGTCGGGCGTCACCGGGAGCGGATCGGTCGCAGCCGTGGTTTCCGGGCTCGGCGCTGCAGCGGACGGACCTGCGCGCTCGGCGAACAGACCCCACAGTCCGAGGCCCACGAACACCAGGGCCGCAGCCACGGCGCCCGCGGTGGCCCACTTTAGCCAGGGCGCCGGGACCGGCCGGCCATAGACCTCGGAGGCAGCCTGCCGGATGAGAGCCGCGCCGACACGGTGGTCCTCCTGCGTGAATGCCCCGAGCAGCGCTCGATCGCAGATCACGTTGATGACGCGCGGAATGCCGTGGCTCAGCCGATGAACCTCGCGCAATGCCGTCGGCGTGAACGCTTCCGCCGTTGCGCCGGCGACCCGCATACGGTGCTTCACGTAGCCGGCCGTCTCGGCCTGCGAAAGTGGACTCAGGTGGTAACGACCCGTGATGCGCTGGGCGAGCTGTCGCAGCTCGGGCCGGTCGAGGAGCTCGCGCAGCTCGGGCTGGCCGATCAGGATGATCTGCAGCAGCTTGGTGGTGGCGGTCTCGAGGTTGGTGAGCAGCCGCACCTGCTCCAGGGTCTCGGTGCCGAGGTTCTGTGCCTCGTCGACGATCAGGACCACCCGGCGTCCGCGGGCGTGCGTGTCGAGCAGGTGGCGCCCGAGGAGGTCCATCAGCACCTTGGTGCTGCCGCGGCCGGACTCCGGCACGTGCACGTGCAGCTCCTCGCAGATAGTGAGCAGGAACTCGGCCGGGGTCACGCGTGGATTCAGGATCAGCGCGACGTCCGCGTGGCCCGGCAACTGCTCGAGCAGGCTGCGGATCACGGTGGTCTTGCCCGTGCCGATCTCGCCCGTGAGCTGGATGAATCCCCCGGCCTCGTTGATGCCGTAGAGCAGGTGTGCGAGCGCTTCCGCATGCCGCTCGCTGAGATACAGGTAGCGGGGATCGGGTGTGATCGCGAACGGCTTTTCCCTGAGCCCGAAAAAGCTCGTGTACATGCGCTGTCAGGCCGGCTCGCCGGCGCCTGGAATCGGGCAGCAATGATGCCTGCGCAGGGCGGCCCCCGCTAGCGGCGGCGCAGGGGCGGCGCGACGAGCGAACTCGCCGGCTTCACGGCCACGGTGCCGAAACGCTCGCGGATCCGGTCGACCGCGACGTCGAGGCCGCGGTTCTTCGCCGATTCCTCCGCCGCGAACAGCTCCATCTGCCGCGCAGGCGCGAGCGCGCCGGCGCCGACACCGAGCAGGCGCAGTGCGGTGCCAGGCTGGGCGGCGAGCCACGCGTCGAGGAGCTCGAGCGCGACGTTCGTCACCACGCGTGTTTCCTGGGTTGGCGGCTCGATGTGTCGCTGCCGGGTGCTGGTCGTGAAATCGTGCTGGCGGACCTTGACCACGACGCAGGCCGTGGCGAGTTGCTTCGCGCGGAGCCGGGTGCAGGTCCGGTCAGCCAGACGGGCGGCCTCGGCCCGGAGGCGCGCGGGGTCGGCGATGTCGGTGTCGAAAGTCACCTCGGTGCTGATCTGCTTCTCGTCCATGTCCGCGACCACAGGTCGGTCATCGA
Organism: Steroidobacteraceae bacterium; assembly: GCA_018059685.1. Taxonomy (GTDB): domain Bacteria; phylum Pseudomonadota; class Gammaproteobacteria; order Steroidobacterales; family Steroidobacteraceae; genus RPQJ01. The sequence continues at coordinate 19,936 of JAGOXN010000017.1, forward strand.
TGCCGGCGGCACGCTGCCGTACACGTTCGGCATGCCGGCCGAACACCGGGCGCAGTCGCGACGCGTCGGTGCGGCTCAGCTCGCCGAGCGTGCGGATGCCGAGCGCTTCCACTCTCGGCGCCGTCTTCGCGCCGAGACCGGCCAGCCTGCGGATCGGCAGCGGGTCGAGCAGCGCGCGCACCTGCTGCGGCTCGACGATTACCAGCCCGTCGGGCTTGCGCAGGTCGGAAGCGATCTTCGCGACCAGCTTGTTCGGCGCGACGCCGACCGAGGCGGTGAGAGCCGTGCGCTCCCGGATCGTCCGCTTGATTTCGCGCGCGATGCGCTCGGCGGAGCCAGGGGCCCCCGTGCTCGCCGTCACGTCGAGGAAAGCCTCGTCGAGTGAGAGTCCCTGCACGAGCGGCGTGTACTCGTGGAAGACCGCGAAGACCTGGCGCGAGATCGCCGCATAATGCGCCATGCGGGGCTGGACGCAGATCGCATCCGGGCACCGGCGCAGGGCCTCGCGCATCGGCATCGCGGAATGCACGCCGAACCTGCGCACCTCGTAGCTGGCCGCGGCCACCACGCCGCGTGGGCCGGTTCCGCCGACGATGACGGGACGCCCGCGCAGCGCGGGCTCGTCCCGTTGCTCGACGGAGGCATAGAACGCATCCATGTCCACGTGCAGGATCGAGCGTCCGCCCATGGCGCAAGCATACGTCCGGCGGGCCACGCCCGCGGGCGCGGGCATTGGACAAGACTCGCACTTGAGTCCGGCGGCGCTTGGCGGGACCATTACCGGTTCCAGAGCGCCACGCGGCGCCTGTTCCCAAGGAGACCCGCATGAGCCACCACATCGAACTGCCCGCGCTGCCCTACGCCCAGGACGCGCTCGCCCCGGTCGTTTCCGCGCAAACGCTGTCCTTCCACTACGGCAAGCACCACAAGGCCTACGTCGACAACCTGAACAAGCTGGTCGCGGGCACGGATCTCGCCGAGGCTGCGCTCGAGAAGGTCATCGCGGCGGTGGCGGGCAAGCCCGACAAGGCGGGTGTCTTCAACAATGCGGCGCAGGTGTGGAACCACACGTTCTTCTGGAACAGCATGAAACCGAACGGTGGCGGCGCGCCGGCGGGCGCGGTGGCGAAGGCCATCGACGCGTCTTTTGGCAGCGCCGAGAACTTCAGGAAGGAATTCGCCAACGCGGCCATGACGCAGTTCGGCAGCGGCTGGGCCTGGCTCGTGGCCGACAAGGGCGCGTTGCGCGTGATGAAGACGGCGAACGCCGACACGCCGCTCACCATGGGCGTCACGCCGATCCTCACCATCGACGTGTGGGAGCACGCGTATTACCTCGATTACCAGAATCGCCGTGCCGACTTCGTCGCCGCCGTGATGGACCGACTGCTCAACTGGGACTTCGCCAACGCGAACCTCGCCGCCGCCCGCTGAGCGCGCAAGGGTCGCGCGGTTCGGGCCTGGCCTACATCGTGAGTGCGGTGTAGGCCAGGAGTCCGACGGCCGTGAGCGCCATCGAGACGAGGTAGGCGACGCCGAGCACCCCGTACTTGGCGAGCGTGACGATCCGGCCCTGGCCGTAGACGCGGCGCATGGCGCGGTAGAGGTAATAGGGCGCATAGAGCACGAAGGC
>JAGOXN010000142.1 GCA_018059685.1 Steroidobacteraceae bacterium
CCCGCGTGCGTATCGAGGTAGAAGAAGGGCGCGGGCTTCCTCTTCAGGTGTTCGACGAGCATGATCAGCACGACGTGCTTCAGCACGTCCGCGAAATTGCCGGCGTGGAAGGCGTGGCGGTAGTTCACGGGCAGGGCTCAGACCGGACACCGATCACGGCGGTGCCCATAGGGTACTCAATCCCACCGTTGACGGCAGGACCAGTGACCGGGGGAGGAACGAGGGACGTGGAGAGTTCTTGTGCGATGCGCTTTCGCGCCGTCGGAATGGCCCTGATGCTCAGTTCAGTGGCACTACCCGGCTGCACTGCTCCGAAGGCGGGGGAGGATCCTCCCGCCGATATGAGCAGGCGCATGAAGGTGCGCGAAATGACTGGAAAGCCATTGCCTGAGCGTGTGCCCGAAACCCCGGCACCCGTAACCGGCGAGGCGCCGGCGATCCTCGTCGCGAGCATTCGTGACGATGTGGCCCGTCGCTCCGGTGTGAGCCCAGGCGCCGTACGGCTGGTTCGTGACGAATCAACGATCTGGAGCGACGGCTCGCTCGGGTGTCCGAGCCCCGGTGAGTTCTATACGCAGTCCCCGGTACCGGGCTATTGGATCGTGTTCGAGGTAGCCGGTCGCGTGTACGACTACCGCAGCGACAACCGCGGCAAATTTCGTCTGTGTGAGGCAACACAGTCGGTGCCGTCGCCAAACGCCTCCTGAGACGAAAAGGGTCTCCCCCGGGGAAGGGGGAGACCCTGTCGAGTGCCGGGTGCAAGTCGGCTCAGTGAGCGCCCGTGCCGGCCTTGAACAACAGCGCCTCTGTGGTCTTCGTCGCGCCACCGGTATTGCCAGTTCGCGCTCCACTGGTGAAAAGCAGAACACCGACTTCTTCGGTATTGCCGGGGAACGTCCCGAAATCGTACACGTCCAGGGTGCCGGAATTGTTGCCGGGAATGTCGGAGGGCAGCCCGAGATAGCGCTCGCCTAACGGCGTGACCGTCAACCCATCGATGACATCACCCGGGCCGCCGAAGTAAAAGTCGTACGCCTCTACGGCCATGTCGACATTCCTGGTGAGGATGTCCGCGCCGGACATGCCGAGCTGTTCGGCGCATACGTACAGCGCCGTGTTGCCGGTGTTGGTCGCGTGCTCCGCGTAGAACCACGCGTCCGCGTCGAGGGTGCTCAGGTTCACCACCCACGCGAACTGACGACCGTCGCTGAACCCGAAGGGGTCGCTCGCGTCACCGTTCAGTACTGCAAAGTCGTAAGAGCCATTGCGGTCAACGTCCAGGTACACCCTGTTCTGCACGGGCAGCAGGTGCGTCTGCCGTTCCCAGGTATTGAACGCAAACGCCCAGATGAACGACTCGTTTTCCGAGCAGTACCCCGCCGGCACAAGGAACGTGTTGATTCCCACCGCGCGGAGGTCGGGCGTCGGCATGCCTTCGCCGGGACCACCCTTGGGCTGATTCGGACTCACTGCAAGCAATGAATAAGCATCATTCTGCGCCGTGCCCTCGCCCTTGTTATAGAGCTGGACGCTGTCCTGCCCGTTCTGATTGAAGCGCAGGTTCGGACGACCGAGAACCTCCGCCGCCCGACGCGGCAAGACCTGCCAGGCGAGATGAATACGCGACTTGTTCCCTGCGTCGAGATCCAGGTAGCCGTCGATCTCGTTCAGTGTCAGCGGCGCCGGGTTGGCGCCTTGACTGCCGGAATTCATCGCGTTGTCACGGACCTTGTCCCCGTAGATGGTCATCCGGACCGGGAACACATTGAAGCCATATGGGCCGACCGTTACGGACGGCGGCGTCCACAACTTGACGGCTCCCAGGGCTTCGTCGTCCGCAAAGCGGAAGCTCGACGAAATCCGGTATGTAATGACCCTCTTCGTGTAATTGCGGACGGTGACCATGCGCGTCAGCGTCTGGATCTTCTTGCTCGCATCCACCTGGCCGAAGCTCAAGGCTGCATTGCGAGTCAGCGCATCCCAGGCCGCCGCGGGTTCCGACCACGCGTCGAGTGCCCGTACCTCACCGCTGCCGATGCGCGTTATCTCGGCCAGCGACCCGCTGACCGGATTGGAGATGATGTTGCGCTCCGCATTGTTCATCAGCCTCGCCTTGACCTCGTGGGGCTTCAGCCAGGGATACGCACTGAGTACGAGCGCCGCGGAACCGGCCACCATTGGGGCCGCGCCCGAGGTACCGCCGAAAGGCTCGGTCCCGGTTCCCGATCCAGCGAGAGCCGATACGGATGCGCCCGGCGCAGCGATCTCGGGCTTGATGGCGTTGTAGTAGTTGCTCGGTCCGCGGGAGGAACTGCCGACGATGCTTCCGACCAGCGGCAAGCCGAGGTTCGGGTCGAAGCGGAGCGCGGTCTCAGGCAGCCCGCTCTTGAGGCGGTCGGCGTCGACCTGACTGATCATGTAGCCGGGAATCGTGACAGAAACAGTCGGGTCTGACCCACCTTCAAATGGATCGCCGGGCGCGATCAAGCCAATGATGCCGATGGCACCACCGCCTGCGCCGATGTTCGAAATCTTCAGTCCGAACGTGCAGCCGCCGCGGTCGACGAGCACGATTTTGCCGGCCAGCGAACGATCAGGAAATGCGGCGCAGCCGTCGAGGTTTCCGCCATTACCATCGCCGTACTGCAATGAAGCCTTCACAGGTGCCGTCAGTGCGGCCGACCAGGGCTGGAAGATTGCCGTGTACTCGCCAGCGATGCTTGCCGGTGCCGTTACGTCGTACAGCGGCAGGATGGCGCTCGGGACAGCCGTCTGCGCAACGGAAAGAGCACTCGGTGCCGCGCCCGGCGAGCCCGTGATGTAGGGCTTGTCGCCCGAATTGCCTGCCGAAGCGACCGTGAGGATGCCGAGTTTCGTCGCGCCTTCGACCGCCGCCGCGATATCGTCGTCGAAGGGCTGGCCAAACGGACTGCCGATCGACATGTTGATGATGTCGACCGCGTCCGACGGGTCGCCATCGCCATTGGGGTCGGCCGCGTACTCCATGCCCTGGATCATCGCGACGCCACTGCAGGACGTGGATATGGCGCTACAGACCTTCACGGCGTAGAGATCTACCTTCGGGGCGACTCCGTTCGCCCCGCCGATGATGTCCGCAACGTGCGTGCCGTGTCCTCCGCCGCACGGAATCGCAGCTGGACCGCAATCGATCGGGTCATCATCCGGTGCCAAAGGGGGCGTGCCTTCGTCGCCCGTCCACGCCTCTCCGACGAAGTCGTAGCCCTCGACCACGCGAGCGGTAGGAAAAAGCCCATCTCGCCTCGTGTTGCGAGAGTCAGTCGTCGCGGTTCCGTAGGCCTTCTTGTACGCCCATGGTTTGCCCGCGCCGCCGAAGGCGACATGGGTGTAGTCGATGCCCGAGTCCAGCACCGCGACCTTGACGCCTCTGCCCTTCGTGACACTCTGCAGCTGTTTGGCGGTGATGTAGGGCACCGTTTCCGAGAGATCCAGCTTGTAGTCGATGACACGCGAGACGCGAGCGACGCTGGGGTCGGCCGCGATCAGCCGGACGGCTGCCGCATCGGCCTGGAGCACGACCGCGTTCAATACACCCTGCACGTGGGCCGTGACCCGTGTACGTGGCGAGGCCCGCTGAACACGGCTGACGAACGCATTCTGCTCGAGCTTGATCTGCTCCCGACGCATGATCCGGTCGCCTGGATTCTCGACCCCGGCTTCCGCGACTGACGGGGAACGCAGGCGCACGAGAACCTGCTGTTCGCCAGTGTTGCGCAACAGCCTGCGGTCGACGCTGGCTCTGCTCTCGGTGCGCGTGACCGGTGTGGTCAGCTTGAGTCGCTCCAGGTTCGCAGGTACGGCGCGGCCTGTGCGAGCGGTGGTGCGATCCGCAGCCAAGCTCTGCGATGTTGCGGACAATGCCGCGACGAATGTCAGCACGCTTGCTGCGGTGCTGAGCGTCAGTCTCCCGAATATCATCGAATTGTTCTCCCTTCGTCCTGTCTGTTGAGGTGCGTGCAGGGCACCGGTAGCACCATTGCCGTTCGCACCGGATTGCGTTCGACTGCTTCTCTCCGACGGCCGCCCAATCGATGGAGTCTTCTTCGTTTGCGTTCAGCGGTTGTCAGTGCGGCGAACCTACCCCAAGAGTGTGACCCGAATCAATGTTCGTCTTTCGGTCACGACGGCATCGAGGCAGTACTTGCCTTGCTCGTAGCGCCGGGACGTCCTGCGCGGGCCTACCTGTGCCAAACCGTTGGGAAGAGCGAGGTGATTACCCATGCCCACCGGCGAGCCAGTCCCTCGGCCTCAGGAAATCCTCATATAACCGCGCCTCCGGCGTCCCCGCCTCCGGCCGATAGTCATATTCCCACCGCACCAGCGGCGGCAGCGACATCAGGATCGACTCGGTGCGCCCGCCGCTCTGCAGCCCGAACAGCGTGCCGCGATCGTAGACCAGGTTGAATTCAACATAACGTCCCCGGCGATACAGCTGGAAGTTCCGCTCGCGATCGCCGAAGGGCGTGTCCTTGCGACGCGCGACGATCGGCTGGTACGCCGGCAGGTAGTGATCGCCGACGCTGCGCATGAACGCGAAGCACTTCTCGAAGCCCCATTCGTTCAGGTCGTCGAAAAAGATCCCGCCCACGCCGCGGCTCTCGCCGCGGTGCTTCAGATAGAAATAGCGGTCGCACCAGTCTTTGTACTTCGCGTACACGTCGGGCCCGAACGGATCGCACGCTGCCTTCGCCGTCCGATGCCACTGCAGCACGTCCTCGTCGAAGGGATAGAAGGGCGTCAGGTCGAACCCGCCGCCGAACCACCACGCGGCGGGCTGTCCCTCCTTCATCGCGACGAAGTAGCGCACGTTCGCATGCGAGGTCGGCACGTAGGGATTGCGCGGGTGGATCACCAGCGACACGCCGGTGGCCTCGAAGCCCGCGCCGGCGAGCTCGGGTCGCTGCGCCGTGGCGGAGGCAGGCAGCTGGCCGCCCATCACGTGCGAGAAATTGATCCCGGCCTGCTCGAAGACAGCGCCCTCGCGCAGCACGCGGCTCTCGCCGCCGCCCCCTTCGGGCCGCTGCCATGCGTCCCGGCGAAACGTCGCACCGCCATCGACCTGCCCGAGTGCATGCGTGATCGAGTCGTGCAGCGATCGGAGGTACTCGATGACGGTCGAGGTGGACGGGGCGGATGTGCTCATGCGCTTCGATGGAGATCGGCCCGACTGCGGCGCCGCAGAGAGTAGCGACAATCGCGCGCCAGGCCCAACACGTTTCCGCGCCAACGTGGCGAGCGCCCTTCAGGTCTTCTTCTTCGCGGGGGATTTCCGTTTCGCCGTACGCTTCTTGCGCGCGCCCGCGGGACTCCGGGCCGTGGCTGCCCGGGCGGTCCGGGTCGTCGCCGGCGCCGTGCCCGTTGCGTCCACGGCCTTTGGCGCCGAAGGCGTCTTCCCTGCCGCTCCGGGCTCGGCCGCGCCCTTCGCAGGCGCCTTCCGGCCCCACCGTCCCTTCCGCTCCGGTGCCGCGGCGAGGATCGCCTGGCACTCCTCGAGCGACAGCGATTTCGGGTCGCGGTCCTTCGGGATCCTGCCGTTCTTCCTGCCGTCGGTGATGTACGGACCGTAGCGACCGTTCAGCACCTGCACGCCCGTCTCGGGGAACTCGCGGATGATGCGGTTCGCCTCGATCTGCTGCTTCTCCTGGATGAGTTCGAGCGCGCGTTCGAGCGTGATCGTGTACGGGTCGTCGTCCTTCTTGAGCGATACGTACTTCTTCGTGCCGTACTGCGCATACGGGCCGAAGCGGCCCACGGCGACCTTGATCGCGTGGCCGTCGGGCATGCTGCCGAGCGTGCGCGGCAGCTTGAAGAGTTCGAGCGCGTCGGCGAGCGTGAGCTCGTCCATGCGCTGGCCCGGCCGCAGGCTCGCGAACTTCGGCTTCTCCTCGTCGTCGCGCGTGCCGATCTGCGCGAACGCGCCGTATCGACCGTAGCGCACGCTGACCGGCCGGCCCGAGACGGGATCCACGCCGAGCTCGCGGGCCATCGCGACGTCCGAACGCGTGACGTTCTCCTCGACGTCGTCGATCTGCTTCTTCAGCTCGTCCCAGAAGCGCTCGAGGACCGGCACCCAGTCCTCCTCGCCGCGCGAGATGCTGTCGAGCTCGTCCTCCATCGCGGCGGTGAAGCCGAAATCGACGTAGCGCTCGAAATTCCCGGTGAGGAAGCGGTTGACGATCTTGCCGAGGTCCGTCGGTACGAAGCGCTTGTTGAGAAGCTCGCAGTACTTCTTGAAGAGCAGGGTCTGGATGATGCTCGCGTAGGTCGATGGCCGCCCGATGCCGTGCTCCTCGAGCGCCTTCACGAGACTCGCCTCGGAGTACCGCGGCGGCGGCTCGGTGAAATGCTGCTCGGGCGTGATGCCGAGCAGCTTCACCTTGTCCCCGGTTTCGAGCACGGGCAGGCGCCGCTCGTCGTCTTCATCGAGCGTGACGTCGTCGAAGCTCTCGCGATACACCGCGAGGAATCCGGGCGCCACGAGCGTCGAGCCGTTGGCGCGGAAGGTGTTGCCCGGCCCGGCCGCGAGGTCGACGGCCACGGTGTCGAACACGGCCGCTTCCATCTGGCTCGCCACCGCGCGGCGCCAGATGAGCGTGTAGAGGCGGTGCTGGTCTGGATCGAGCTTGCCCGCGAGCTGCTCCGGCGTGCGCGAGGCCGAAGTCGGGCGAACGGCCTCGTGTGCCTCCTGCGCGTTCTTCGACTTCGTGCGGTACTGCCGTGGCGCGTCGGGCACCGCGTCGGCACCGTACAGCCGCGCGATCACACCGCGGATGTCGGCGATCGCCTCGCCGGCGAGGCTCACGGAGTCCGTGCGCATGTAGGTGATGAGGCCGATCGGCCCTTCGCCGAAGTCGACTCCCTCGTAGAGCTTCTGCGCGGTGCGCATGGTCCGCTGCGCACCGAAGCCGAG
>JAGOXN010000143.1 GCA_018059685.1 Steroidobacteraceae bacterium
CGCTGTCGCTCACGTGCATCGTGCGCGCCGAAAGCAAGGCGCAGCTCGACGCGGTCTATATGGAGCTCACGGCCTGCCGCCACGCCCTCGTGGCACTCTGAGCGACTCCGGGCAACCCGAGCGACTCGAGCAACCGCGGCGCAAGGGCATCCGCCACGGTACCGAGGTCCGTCGGACCGCCGAGATCCACGAGCTGCGTCATCTCGAGCCCCGCGTAACCGCAGGGATTGATGCGCCGGAAGGGCTCGAGGTCCATCGCGACGTTGAGTGCGAGCCCGTGGTAGGAGTGCGACCTGCGGATGCGCAGCCCGATGCTGGCGAGCTTGCGGCCGTCGACGTAGACGCCGTGCGCGTCGCTGCGGCCCATCGCCACGATGCCCCACTCGGCCACGGTGGCGACGATCGCCCGCTCGATGCCCTCGACCAGCGGACGCACGCCGAGTCCCGCGCGCTCGAGGTCGAGCAGCGGATAGACGACGAGCTGGCCGGGACCGTGGTAGGTCACCTGCCCGCCGCGATCGATGTCGACCACCGGGATGTCGCCGGTCGCGAGCAGGTGTTCGCGCCGGGCATTCATGCCCATCGTGTAGACCGGCGGGTGCTCGAGGAACCAGAACTCGTCGGGCGTCGCCGGAACGCGCGTCTCTGCCATGCGCTGCATCGCCCGCCAGGTCGGTTCGTACTCGACCCGGCCGAGCCAGCGAAGGATGGGCGGGGCCACGCTCATCAGCGGATCGCGAGGCCGCCGCTGCCGAGTCCGGCATTGTTGCGCGCGAGCGCCCGCTCGGCCCGGTAGCTCGAGCGCACCAGCGGCCCGGCGACGCACTCGACGAAGCCTCGATCGAGCGCTGCCCTGCGATACGCTTGGAACTCCTCCGGAGACACGAAGCGCTCGACGGCGAGGTGATGGATCGTCGGCCGCAGGTACTGCCCGAGCGTGAGGATGTCCACGCCGACGGCCCGCAGGTCGTCCATGCTCTCGAGTATCTCCGCCTCCGCTTCGCCGAGACCGAGCATCAGGCTCGTCTTCGTCAGCACGGCGGGACGATGGCGCTTTGCGTGCGCGAGCACGGCCAGCGTCTGGTCGTAGGACGCACGCGGGTCGCGCACCGGGTGCGTCAGGCGACGCACGGTCTCGACGTTCTGCGCGAACACCGCCACACCGCTGTCGACGACCGTCTCGACGTCGCTCAGCACCCCCTGGAAATCGGGGGTGAGTGCCTCGACCGCCGTGCCGGGATTGACCCGCCTGATCTCGCGCACGCAGGCGGCGAAGTGCCCGGCGCCACCGTCCTCGAGGTCGTCGCGATCGACCGAGGTGAGCACGACGTAGCGCAGGCCCATGAGCTGCACCGTTCGCGCGGCATGCGCCGGCTCGTCCTCGTCGAGCCAGCCCTGCGGATTCCCGGTGTCGACGGCGCAGAACCGGCAGGCCCGCGTGCAGACCTCGCCCATCAGCATCAGCGTCGCGGTGCCGGCATTCCAGCACTCGCCGATGTTGGGGCACTTGGCCTCTTCGCACACCGTGGCGAGCCGGTGCCCGCGCACGGTCGCACGCACGTCCTCGAAGCGCTCGCCTCCCGGCATCGGCGCGCGCAGCCAAGGCGGCTTGCGCCCGGCCGGCATCGGGGCGGCGCGGCTGCTCGCCTTCACGCCATCCTTGATTGCCTTGAAGCCCTGCGGCGTCAGGTATTTCTCGCCGCTGCGGGCCGCGTCCGGGACGACCGGGTCGTTCTTGCGTTCACTCATGCTGCTGCACCGCGTGGGCAGGCATTGTACGGCCTCGGCGTCGCCAGGTGACCGGGTGGTTGCGCGCGGCCGGCGTCGCCCCTAGTTACTGCGCTGGAGCGCCTCGGCCATCCGCGGGATCAGCGCCTGCAGCGCCTTGAGCGGCCGCACCATCACCTTGAAACGCACGATCCGGCCGCTCGTGTCCCAGTGGATCATGTCCACGCCATTCACCAGCAGCCCATCGAGGGTCGTCTCGAACTCGAGCACGGCCGATCGATCACCGGACCACTCTCCGACATAGCGGAAGCCCTCACCGCCGAGCACCTGGAACGCAGCCTCGAGGTACCTGCGGGTCAGGGCCCGACCGGCCTGCGGCGTGTGCACGGCCGGCGACTGGAACACGACCTCGTCAGCAAGCAACGCGTCGAGCGCCGCGAAATCCCGCGTCGCGACGATCGCGTGCCAGCGCTCCGTCACCGTACTGTCGGCCGACATGGTCTCCTCCGTTGCGTCCCGGCGCGCATTCGCAACGATACCATTGCCGACCGGAATCACACGCCGAGCGCCTTGAGCGCCGCGTCGACGATGCCTTCGAGCCCGCGTCCCGTGATCCCGGATCTCCGGCCACGGTAGGGCATCTCTTCATATACGTAAACGCCGGGCCCGGCCGCGAAGTTGTCGTTGAACAGACCACGCTTGCCCATCAGGTAGGCGCCGAATGTCTCGGACCGGGTCGTCGAGTACGCCACGTTCGCGCTGAAACCGATGGTGGCGGCCTGGTCGATGCTCCTGCCACGACCGGCCGTTTCGACGCGGATGCCACGGCAGCCCTGCAGGATGAGCGTCGCGGGCCCGTGAAAGACCAGGTAACGGAACTGCAGGGTGAGCCAGGCGCTCAGGCTCGCGAGCCGCCAGTGTCGCGTGATCTCGAGCGGCTGGGCCCGTCGCTGGACGACACCCACGAGATTGCGCGGCTGCAGCGCCAGGGCCGAGCCTTGCGGGAGCGTGATGACGCCGATCTCGCCGAACGGATCCCGCGTGTCCGAGATCACGGCCGTCTCGCGGGTCGTCGCGCGGATACGGGTCAGTGCGATCATTCCAGACGCCAGGCTCGTGAATGGCAGCCGCCAGTCCCACAGCCACTTCGTTTCCTTCACGGCGCGATCCGGCGAGCTCTGCAGGTACTCAGGATGGACCAGCAGTTCCTGTTCCCCGTCGAAGGAGATTTCCTGCGAGACTGCGGACATCCGCGGCCGCCTCGCGTCCGCACCACCATCGCGCCCATCACCACCACCTCCGCCGTCGACGGGCGGATCGACTGCGCCCGACGCGTGCGCAAGGAGGCGTATGGGCGGCCGACGCGATGCTGCCGGCGCGGCGACGTAGTACCAGAACGCCTTGATGCCGATCGGCGCGAGCGTCACGGCGACGAGGATTGCGACCGCGCTCCAGAAGACGTCCCTGGCCTCGCGCTCGACTGCCGCGAGACGGTGCTGCGCTCGAGCTGCTGCCTCGCGCTTGCTCCCGATCAGCTCGTCCAGCGGCTGCAGCGCCGATCGGGCAGCCGACGTGAGCAACGACGCCTCGGTTCGAGCCGCCGACTGCGCGGTCTCGAGGTCGTCCTTCGCCTGCCAGTAGGCTTCCGAGGCCCCGCGACCCCGCTCGCGCAGGGATTCGAGCCGGGCGTGCAACTCGACGAAGCGGCCGAACTGCGCCGTTCCCGGGACCCGGACGAGCAGGGGATCATCGCGCTCGAGCCGGTCGAGCAGGCGCTTCACTGCGAGGATCTCACCGTGAACAGCGAGCACATCGAGCCGGGCGCGCTCATAGGCCCGGCCCGCACCCGCCACGGACATGCGGCGCGCGTCGCGCTCCGCATCGAGCCGTTCGAGCGCCGCGAGTTCCGCCGTGAGCACCTGGATCTCGACGTCGCGGCGAAGGTCGGCCTCGAATCCGCGGCCGGTCAGCAGCGCCAGGGCCCGCTGCGTGCCGCCGCGACTGCTGCGCTTCTTCTCTTCCAGCGATGCGCGCGTTGCGGCGATCGAGCGATCGAGCGCGCCAGGCCCTGCCGAAGCGACGGCCTCGAGCCGCCGCCGCGCTTCGTCGCTCTCTGCCCGTGCGAATGCCTCGAGTTCCTGCCGACCCGCCTCCAGCCGCTCGACGAGACCGGCATCCGGCATGAATCCCGTCAGCTCCGCCAGCAACAGCCGCGACTCGTCGCCGAACAGCCGGACCGCGACGAGCACCACGATGATGACCACGAGCAGTGCCAGGCGACCGGCCGACCAGCGGACCGCCGTCCAGCCCGGCGCGGTCACGAGCCCGATTCGCGACGGAGACGCGCGTCGAGCTCCGCGAGCCGCCGTGGCGTGCCGATGTCGAGCCAATCGCCCTCGAAGAGCTCGCCACTGACGCGGCCCTGAGCGGCCGCCTCGCGCAGCAACGGTGCGAGCTTGAAGATCCCGTCCCGGCAGCCGTCGAAGAGCTCGGGACGGTACACCCCGACGCCCGAGAACGTATGGCGCTCGCCACGCGACGCACGGATCCTGCGACCCTCGAGCGTGAAATCGCCATCGGGGACGTGCGCTGGATTCGGCACGAGCACGAGGTGGGCGAGATCGTGCGGCGCGAGCAGCTCGCGCAGGCGTGCAAAAGGATAGTCCGTCCAGACGTCCCCGTTCAGCACGACGAATGGCGCGGGACCGAGCAGCGGCAACGCGCGGAAGATCCCGCCACCCGTTTCGAGCGGCTCCGGGCCCTCGTCGCTGTAGCTCACCCGCACGCCGAACCGCGATCCGTCGCCGAGCGCCAAGCGAATCTGGTCGCCGAGCCAGGAGAGGTTGACGACGATGTCCGCGAGCCCGGCCATTGCGAGCGCGTGCAGGTGATGCACGATGAGCGGCGCACCGCCAACCTCGAGGAGCGGCTTCGGGCGCGCGAGGGTCAGCGGTCGCATGCGCTCGCCGCGGCCCGCGGCGAGGATCATCGCTTTCACGCCGTACGCCCCGCGAGGGTCGCGGCCATGGCAGGCATTACGCGGCCGCGCACCAGTTCGCCGAGCGGGGCTAAATCGGCGTGCCGGATACACGCCCGCTCGATGTAGCCGAGCGTCCGCGGCACGTCCGGCAGGTAACCCGGCTTGCCATCGCGATGCCACAGCCGCGCGAAGATGCCGCTCGCCTTCAGGTGCCGCTGGATCCCCATCAGGTCGAACCAGCGCAGGAACTGCCCGGTGTCCCGGCCCGCATCGAGTCCCTCGGTCATCACCTGCCGCCGGAACTCGAGCGCCCACGCCTCCACCTGCGGCTCGGGCCACGCGATGTAGCAGTCGCGCAGCAGCGAGACGAGGTCGTAGGTCGCCGCGCCGTGGACGGCGTCCTGGAAGTCGAGGATGCCCGGATTGTCACCCGGGCACACCATGAGGTTTCGCGAGTGATAGTCGCGGTGCACGAATACACGCGGCTGCTCGAGCGCGCTGGCCACGAGCCGGTCGAAAGCCAGCTCGAGGTCCCTTGCCTCGCGGTCACTCAACTGGAGCCCGAGGTGACGCCCGAGCAACCAGTCCGGGAACAGGCTCATCTCGACGCGGAGCAGCTTCTCGTCGTACGGCGGCAGGCTGGCTGCATGATGCGCGCCGCGGGCCTGGATCCGGACCAGCGCGGCGATGGCGTCGGCATAGAGCCTCGCGGCCTGGTCGGGGTCGGCCAGCGCCGCGAGATACGTGGTGCTGCCGAGGTCCGAGAGCAGCAGGAACCCCTCGTCCGCATTTCGCGCGAGCACCTGCGGTGCGTGCACGCCGATCGCGCCGAGCATGCCCGCTACCGCGAGGTAGGGACCCACGTCCTCCTTGTCCGGAGGCGCGTCCATCACGACGAACGTGCCATCCGGCCGCGTGGCACGGAAGTACCTGCGGAAGCTTGCGTCGGCCGACGCCGGGGCGAGCCCGAATGCGGGCCAGCCGAGATCGTGCTCGAGCCAGTGGCGCAGCCGCTCGAGCCGCGTGTCGTCCCGGCGCAGGTCGTGCAAGCTGGGCCTCGGAAAGTGGGCGTGCGGAAAAGCGCCGCAATTATAATCGCAACGATGAAGGCGTCCGACCGATTCCCGCAGTGCTGCCGGCGACTGCTTCCGGCGCTGCTGGCGGGACTCGCATCCGCCAGTGCAGGGTCGGACGACCTGCAGTGCCGGACCGACCTGGTCGTCGACCCGCGGATTGCGGAGCTGCTGCAGGCGGACCCGGACGATCCGCGCATCGAGATCACGAGCGACGCCGGGCAGCTCGGACGCGCGGGCGACGCGAGCCTGACGGGCAACGTCCGGATCCGCATGGGGCAACGGCTGCTGACCGCCGACGCAGCGCGCATCGACGCCGCGCAGCGCAGCGTGAGCCTCGAAGGCATGGTGGAGTACCTCGACCCGACGCTGCACGTCCGCGGCCAGGGCGGCTCCTTCTCGGGCGAGGGTTCGGGAGACTTCGAGGGCGCGGAGTTCAGCCTGCTCGACCGGTCCGTGCGTGGCGCGGCGACCTCGGTGCGGCTGCGCGACCAGAGCATTCTCGACCTCGAGGGCGTGCGCTACACGGCCTGCCCGCCCGGCAACGACGACTGGCAGCTCGCGGCGCGCAGCATCTCGATCAACCAGAAGTCACGCATCGGCACCGGCCGCGACGTGCGCCTCGATTTCCTGGGCGTGCCGATCCTGTACTCACCCTGGATCTCGTTCCCGGTCGGGGACGAGCGCAAGTCCGGCTTCCTGTTCCCCACGTTCGGCAGCAGCAGCAGGACGGGCACGCAGGTCGCGGTGCCGTGGTACTGGAACATCGCGCCGAACTACGATGCGACCTTCACTGGCCGATACTACTCGTCGCGCGGTGCGCGCATCGATCCGGAGTTCCGTTACCTCACGGAGCGAAGTCGCGGCACGGTGAGCGCCGAGTACCTGCCGCGCGACCTCGAGACGCGCGATTCACGCAGCCTCGTCGACGTCGGGAACGTCACTCGCCTGCGACCGCGCACGCGGCTGCTGGTGGATGCGGCCCACGTGAGTGACAACGATTATTTCGAAGACTTCGGCGTGGGCTTCGAGGGCACGAGCGTCACGTTCCTGAATCGCGTGCTGGAGCTGCGCCAGGACACGCGGGCATGGTCGCTCGTCGCGCGCACGCAGGATTACCAGGT
>JAGOXN010000144.1 GCA_018059685.1 Steroidobacteraceae bacterium
GGCCGATCTTCTTCGAGGTGATCCAGCGCAAGGGCAACGAGGGCTTCGGCGAGGGCAACTTCCGCGCGCTGTTCGAGTCGATCGAGCTCGACCAGGAGCGGCGGGGGGTCATTTGAGCGTCGCGTCCGGCCGCGGCCCGGTGGCCGGTGACGACCCGCGAAGTCGCGGCCAGGAGGTCTCATGAAGCGCTACATTTCCGCCTCCCGCGTGGAGGGCCGCGCGTCCCGCCAGGCGCACTGCGACCTGCCGGAAGGCACTTACGAGCGCGAGATGAGCAAGGAAGGCTTCTTCGGGCCAGCGGCGTTCTTCCATCACCGGCACCCGCCGACCGGCTGGGTCGGGTTCAGCGGGCCGCTGCGTCCGCGCGCCTTCGACCTCGCGAAGCTCGCGGTGGCGGGCGCGAGCCCGTGGTCAGCGCCGACGATCCTCGGCAATGTCCATTGCCGCCTGCGCTTCTGGCGCGTGGTGCCGCCGATGCCGCGCCTCGCGCGCAACGCCGACGGTGACGAGCTGCTGTTCGTGCACGCGGGCACCGGGCACCTGTACTGCGACTTTGGTCACCTCGAGTTCGCCGCCGGCGACTACATCGTGCTGCCGCGGGGCACGATGTGGCGGCTCGACGCGACCGACGCGGTGGACCTGCTGCTGATCGAGGCCACCGGTTCGAGCTACATGCTTCCGGAGAAAGGACTCGTCGGCAACCATGCGATCTTCGACCCGGCGCTGCTCGAGGCGCCGCGCGTGGACGAGGCCTTCCTCGCCCAGCAGAGCGACACGACCGGATGGCAGGTCGAGGTCAAGCGGCGCGGCGAGGTGTCGCTCATCACCTATCCCTTCAATCCGCTCGACGTCACGGGCTGGCACGGCGAGCTCTCGGTCGTGCGCATCAACGTCCGTGACTTCAGGCCGCTGATGAGCCACCGCTATCACCTGCCGCCGTCGGCGCACACGACCTTCCTGGCGAACCGCTTCGTCGTGTGCACGTTCGTGCCGCGACCGTTCGAGACCGATCCCGGCGCGCTGAAGGTACCGTTCTTCCACAACAACGACGACTACGACGAGGTCATCTTCTATCACGCGGGCGATTTCTTCAGCCGCGACGACATCCGGCCCGGCATGGTGACCTTCCACCCCGGCGGGTTCACGCACGGGCCGCACCCCAAAGCGCTCGCCCGCATGCTCAGGCAGGCCAAGGCCGCGACGGACGAGTACGCGGTCATGATCGACACGCGCGACCCGCTCGACGTCGGCGAGGCCGCGGGCGCGGTGGAGTGGGCCGGCTACGTGGACAGCTGGAAGCCGCAGGCGCCATGAAGCTCGCGACCCTCGACGACGGCACGCGCGACGGTGTGCTGCTGGTGGTGAGACGCGATCTCGCGCGGGCCATGCCGGTGCCGCGCATCGCCGCGACGCTGCAGGCTGCGCTCGACGACTGGGACCGGGTCGCGCCACGGCTCGAGGCGGCGGCGCTCGACCTCGAGTCGGGACGCGAGCCGGGCGGCCTGCCATTCGAGCCCGGCCGGCTGAAATCACCGCTGCCCCGGGCCTACCACTGGGTGGACGGATCCGCCTACGTCAACCACGTGGAACTCGTGCGCAAGGCGCGCGGCGCCGAGATGCCGCCGAGCTTCTGGACCGACCCGCTCGTCTACCAGGGTGGATCGGACGACTTCCTCGCGCCGATGGCCGATGCGCCCTTCGCGAGCGAGCACTTCGGCATCGATCTCGAAGCCGAGGTCGCCGTGATCACGGGCGACGTGCCGATGGGCGCGAACGCCGACACGGCCCGCCGCGCCATCCGCCTCGTGATGCTCGTCAACGACTGGTCGCTGCGCAATCTCATCCCGGCGGAACTGGCCAAGGGCTTCGGCTTCTACCAGTCGAAGCCGGCGACGGCCTTCTCGCCCTGCGCCGTGACTCCGGACGAACTCGGCGACGCCTGGGACGGCGGCAAGGTGAACCTGCCGCTGGTCTCGCACGTCAACGGTCGGCTCGTCGGCCGTCCCGAGACCGGCGAGGACATGACCTTCGACTTCCCGCGCCTGATCGAGCACGTGGTGCGCACGCGGCGGCTCGGGGCGGGCGCCATCGTCGGGTCCGGCACGGTCTCGAATTACGACCGCAGCCGCGGATCGTCCTGCCTCGCCGAGCGGCGCATGCTCGAGCAGCTCGAGCACGGCAAGGCGCTCACGCCGTTCCTCGCCTTCGGCGACCGCGTGCGCATCGAGATGTTCGACCGCGCGGGTGCCAGCATCTTCGGGGCCATCGACCAGCGAGTCGTGGCGGCGTCGGCGGGCGCGTAGAATCGAGCGGATGTTTGCCTCGCTCGAGCCGCTGCCCCCGGACCCGATCCTCGGCGTGACCGCCGCCTTTCGCGCCGATGCTTTCCCGGACAAGGTCGATCTCGGGGTCGGCGTGTACCGAGACGAACGTGGCAACACACCGGTTCCCGCCGCGGTTCGTGAAGCCGAGCGCGTCATGCTCGCCCGTCAGGCCACCAAGACCTACGTCGGTCCTGCGGGCAATCCCGAATTCAACGAGCGCATCGGCACGCTCGCGCTGGGACCCCTCGCGACCGGGCTGCGCGACCGCGTCGCGACGATCCAGACCGTCGGGGGTTGCGGCGCGCTGCGGGTCGGTGCGGATCTCATCCGGGCGGCCAGCCCCGGGGCAGTGGTTCACGTCAGCGATCCGACCTGGGCGAATCACGAGCCGCTGCTCGGGAACTCGGGACTCGCGCTCGCGCGCTACCCGTACTACGACGCGGGCCGGCATCGCGTGGATTTCGAGCGCATGCTCGGACATTTCAGGCGGTTGCCGTCCGGCGCGGTCGTACTGCTGCATGCGTGCTGCCACAACCCGACCGGGGCCGACCTTGCAGCGCCGGAGTGGGACGAACTCGCCGGTGTGATCGAGCAGCGCCGCCTGCTGCCGTTCGTCGACCTCGCCTACCAGGGTCTCGGGGACGACCTCGAGGCGGACGCGGCGGGCCTGCGGATCCTCGCGCAGCGGGTTCCCGAGATGCTGCTCGCAATCTCGTGCTCGAAGAATTTCGGCCTGTATCGCGAGCGCACCGGGGCACTGCTGGTACTGGCCGCGAGCGCGGGCGAGGCCAGCGCCGTGGCGACGCACCAGGCGCGCATCGCGCGCCGCCTCTATTCGATGCCACCGGACCATGGCGCAGCGGTGGTGGCGGCGGTACTCGGGGATGCGCGGCTGCGCAGCCAGTGGGCGGCCGAGCTCGCGGAAATGGTCACGCGAATCAGGGCGCTGCGCTCGCTGCTGCGCGGGCGGCTCGAGACCCGGCGGCCGGACCTCGACTTCGGGTGGCTCGTCGATCACCGCGGCATGTTCTCGCTGCTCGGCCTGTCGCCCGGCGCAATTCACGAGCTGCGCGAGCGCTTCCACGTCCACACGCCGCCCGACGGCCGCATCAACGTGGCGGGGATCCGCGAGGACAACGTCGAGCGCGTGGCCGACAGCATCGTGGCGCTCGCGGGCTGAGCGCGAGCGCGCACTCGCACTAGCCCCAGGCCACACCTTGCTATAGAATCCCCGGTCCCTGAACGGCGCGCGGCCAAGTTGTTGATTCGCGCGCGGTTCTCGGCCGAACGGGCCGACCCGGGCAGGGTCGGCAGGTCCGGCGGGAGATTCGCCAGAGAAATCCCCGACAACGGGGATTTTTCATTTGCGGCGGCCTGGAGCTCTGGCCCCGGGTCCGGCTGCGAAGCAACGAATGGGCCGCCGGCCCATTTTTCGTTTCTGCGCGCAGCGCCGGGGCGGATGCATGCTCAGGGACACACTGGCGGCGATGGTGCGGCCCGTGGTCGAGGGCCTCGGCTACGAGCTGTGGGACCTCGAATACTCGCCGGGACGCGGCCACGGCCGCGTGCGGCTGTACATCGACGTGGCGGGCGGCGTGACGCTCGACGACTGCGAGCGGGTGAGCCGCGCGGTGAGCGAACTGTTCGACACCGAGGACCCGGTACCCGGCCAGTACGCGCTCGAGGTGTCGTCGCCGGGCTTCGAGCGTCCGCTCAGGACCGCGGCGCATTTCGCGCGCTTCGTCGGCGCGCAGGTGTTCGTCGAGACGACGCAGCCGATCGCGGGGCGCCGTCGCTACAAGGGGCCGCTCGTGGCGGCCGGCGGAGAGTCGATCGAGATCGAGGTGGACGGCCGGCGGCAGGTGCTGTCGATCGCCGGAATACGCAAGGCGCACCTGGCGCCGGACGGTTGAACCCCGCACGGCGGGAGGATGAAAGATGAACAAGGAAATCCTGATGGTCGTGGACGCCGTCTCCAACGAGAAAGGCGTCGACAAGGAGATCATCTTCGAGGCGCTCGAGGCCGCGCTGGCCTCGGCGACCCGCAAGAAGTACGGCGAGGACATCGACGTGCGCGTCGCCATCAATCGCAAGTCGGGCGAATACGACACCTGGCGTCGCTGGAAGGTGTTCGCCGACGACTCGACGGAACTCGAGTTCCCGGAGAAGGAACTGCGCCTCGAGGACGCGCTCGACGTCTCGCCCGACGCGGAAGCGGGCGGGTACGTCGAGTCGCCGCTCGAGTCCGTGGCGTTCGGCCGGATCGCGGCCCAGACCGCCAAGCAGGTCATCGTGCAGAAGGTGCGCGAGGCCGAGCGTGCGCAGGTCGTGGAGCAGTACAAGGGCCGCGTCGGCCAGCTCGTCTCGGGCATCGTGAAGCGTGTCGACCGCAACGGCATCTTCGTCGACCTCGGCGGCAACGCCGAGGGATTCATTTCGCGCGAGCAGATGATCCCGCGCGAGCCGGTGCGGGCCCAGGACCGCATCAAGGCCTTCCTCAAGGACGTGCGCTCGGAGCCGCGCGGGCCGCAGCTCTTCCTGAGCCGCACCACGCCGGAGTTCCTGATCGAGCTCTTCAAGCTCGAGGTGCCCGAGGTCGGGCAGGGGCTGATCAACATCCTCGGCGCGGCGCGCGATCCGGGCGCGCGCGCCAAGATCGCCGTCCGCAGCAACGACGCGCGCATCGACCCGGTGGGCGCCTGCGTCGGCATGCGCGGCTCGCGCGTGCAGGCGGTCTCGAACGAGATCGCGGGCGAGCGCGTGGACATCATCCCGTTCGACGACAACTCGGCGCAGTTCGTCATCAATGCGATGGCGCCGGCCGAGGTGAGCTCCATCGTCGTCGACGAGGAAGCGCACAGCATGGACATCGCGGTTGCGGAAGAGAAGCTCTCGCAGGCGATCGGCCGCGGGGGCCAGAACATCCGCCTCGCGAGCGAGCTCACCGGCTGGAAGCTCAACATCATGAGCGAGCAGGCGGCGGAGGAGAAGAGCGAGTCGGAGCAGCGCGAGCTGCGCGA
Organism: Steroidobacteraceae bacterium; assembly: GCA_018059685.1. Taxonomy (GTDB): domain Bacteria; phylum Pseudomonadota; class Gammaproteobacteria; order Steroidobacterales; family Steroidobacteraceae; genus RPQJ01. The sequence goes on from JAGOXN010000144.1 coordinate 5,345, forward strand.
GCTCTTCATGAAGCAGCTCGACGTCGACGAAGACGTCGCGGCCATCCTCGTGCAGGAGGGATTCTCCAGCATCGAGGAGATCGCCTACGTGCCGCAGTCGGAGCTCGCCGGCATCGAGGAGTTCGACGAGACCATCGTGCAGGAGCTGCGCAATCGCGCGCGGGACGTGCTGCTCACGCAGGCGATCGCGAGCGAGGAGACCGCCGCGGGATCGGAGCCTGCGCAGGATCTCCTCGAGGTCGAGGGCATGGACGACGATCTCGCGGCCGAACTTGCCCGCCATGGGGTCGCGACGCGGGAGGATCTCGCCGAGCAGTCCGTGGACGACCTGGCCGAGATCCCGGACCTCGACCCGCAGCGCGCCGGCGAGCTGATCCTGGCGGCGCGCAAGCACTGGTTCGAGCAGGCCGGGCAGGCCTGAGCGGAGGTTCCCCATGGCGGAAGTCACAGTCAGCCAGTTTGCCGAGGTGCTCAAGGTCCCGGTCGAGCGGTTGATCACGCAGCTCGACGAGGCCGGCATCAAGGTCTCGGGCGCCGAGGACGTCATCAGCGACGAGGCGAAGATGGAACTCCTGACGCACCTGCGTCGTGCGCACGGGCGGGAGGAGGACGCGGCGGCGCCGCGCAAGATCACGCTGAAGCGCAAGTCGCAGCAGGAGATCAAGCTCGCCTCGACCCAGGGTCGCGCTCGCACCGTCAACGTCGAGGTGCGCGTCAAGAAGACCTATCTCAATCGGACGGTGCTCGAGGAAGCGCAGCGCCAGCGGCAGGAGGAACTCGATCGCCAGCGTCAGGCCGAGGAGGCCGTGCGGCTCGAGGCGGAGCGCAGGGAGGCCGAGCGGCGCGACGCCGAACGTCTCGAACGCGAGCGCCTCGAACAGGAGGCGCGGCGCGTGGCCGACGACGCCGCGCGGCAGCGCGCAGAGGAAGACTCGCGGCGCCAGCAGGACGCGCGCGAGCGCGAGCGGGCGGAGAAGGAGCGGGCGGAGGCCGAGCGCCGCGCGGCGGAACCCGCGCGACCCGTGGCGGTGGCGAAGCCCAAGGCAGCCGAGGAGCCGGACGCGCGCAAGGGTACCAAGTACGGGCGGCAGGAACTGCACGTGGCGGTCGACGCAAGCGCACGCTTCAAGAAGCGCCAGCAGGCGAGCCGCTACCGCCGGCCGGTCCAGGTGAGCGTGGATGCGCGCGGCGGCGGCTTCGAGCAGCCGACGGCTCCGGTCAAGCGCGAGGTGCAGCTGCCCGAGACGATCACGGTGGGCGAACTCGCGAACCGCATGGCCGTGAAGGCCAACGAAGTGATCAAGGTGATGATGAAGATGGGCGTGATGGCTACCATCAACCAGCCCATCGACCAGGACACGGCGCAGCTGGTGGTCGAGGAGTTCGGCCACTCGGTGGTCCGCCTCAAGGAGAACGCGCTCGAGGAACAGCTGCAGGCGCAGGCGGGCGAAGTCGAGCTGCTGCCGCGCGCCCCGGTCGTGACCATCATGGGGCACGTCGACCACGGCAAGACCTCGCTGCTCGACTACATCCGCCGCA
>JAGOXN010000145.1 GCA_018059685.1 Steroidobacteraceae bacterium
GGAGACGCTTCGCTTACGCATGGCTGTGCATTGTGCTCGCTCGGTGTGCGCCACACTAAACCCCGGACATGCGGTTTGTGAACTGCTTCAAGGCGCGGTCGGGCCTCACACCCCGTATCGGTCGCGGTAGGCGCGCATCGACGCGAGCGTGGCGACCTCGCCGGCATTGTCGAGGTGCGCGAGCAGGTCGCGCAGTCGCAGCACGCTGACCACCGGCAGCCCGAACGAGTCCTGGACCTCCTGCACCGCCGAGCGCTCTCCCGTCCCGCGCTCCTCGCGGTCGAGTGCGATCAGCACCCCGGCCGGTGTCGCGCCCTGTCCGCGGATGATCTCGACGGATTCGCGGATGGCCGTGCCCGCGGTGATCACGTCGTCCACGATGAGCACACGGCGCGACAGCGGTGCGCCCACGATCACGCCGCCCTCGCCGTGGTCCTTCGTCTCCTTGCGGTTGAAGGCGAACGGCAGGTCGAGTCCCTCGTGTTCGGCGAGCGCAGCCACCGTCGCGGTCACGAGCGGGATGCCCTTGTAGGCCGGGCCGAACAGCATGTCGAACGGGATGCTGCAGAGCGCCGCGGCCCGTGCGTAGTGGCGACCGAGTGCAGCGATCGCCCGCCCGGTGTTGAACAGACCCGAGTTGAAGAAATAGGGACTGATGCGGCCCGACTTGAGCTTGAACTCGCCGAAGCGGAGCACGCCGAGATCGAGGCACAGGCGGATGAAGTCGGGCTGATGCATGGTCGTACTTTATACTGCGCCGCCATGCGCATCGTCACGCTCAACGCCAACGGCATCCGTTCCGCGGCGCGCAAGGGATTCTTCGACTGGCTCGTCGCGCAGGACGCCGACGTCGTGTGCGTGCAGGAGACCAGGGCGCAGCGGGATCAGCTCCACGATCCGGTCTTCCATCCCCGCGGCTATCACAGCTACTACTTCGATGCGGCGAAGAAAGGGTACAGCGGCGTCGCGATCTACAGCCGCGAGAAGCCGCAGGAGGTCGTCACGGGCTTCGGGTCCCGCGAATTCGACGCCGAGGCGCGCTACATGGAGGCACGGTTCAAGGATTTGAGCGTCGTGTCGGTGTACCTTCCCTCGGGCTCCTCGAGCGAGGAGCGGCAACGGGCGAAGTTTCGCTTCCTCGACCAGTTCATGCCGCACCTGCGGGTACTGAAGCGCAGGCGACGTGGCTTCGTACTGTGCGGCGACTGGAACATCGCCCACAAGGAGATCGACCTGAAGAACTGGCGTGCGAACCAGAAGAACTCGGGTTTCCTGCCCGAGGAACGCGCGTGGCTCGACGAGCTGTTCGGCGACGTGCGTTACGTGGACGCCTTCCGCGAGGTGAACCCGCACCCCGAACAGTACACGTGGTGGTCGAACCGCGGCCAGGCCTGGGCGAAGAACGTCGGCTGGCGCATCGACTACGAGGTCCTGAGCCCGGGGCTGCGCGGCAGCGTCGTGACTGCGGGGATCTGCAAGGCGCAACGGTTCTCGGACCACGCGCCGCTCACGGTCGACTTCGACCTTTGAGCGCGAGTTCCCCGGGTGTGGCTACGGACGCTGCCGCCACGAGTGGCCCGTGGTGGCGTGGCTGGCTGCGCGCGGTGGCGGCCTACCGTCATCCGCGGGTGCTCGCGATGCTCTTCCTCGGCTTCTCCGCCGGCCTGCCTTTCATGCTGGTGTTCTCGACGCTGTCGGCCTGGCTGCGCGAGGTCGGCATCGAACGCGCGACGATCGGCATGCTGTCGTGGGTCGGCATCATCTATTCGATCAAGTTCTTCTGGGCACCAGTGGTGGATCGCCTGCCGCTGCCGCTGCTCGGGCGCTGGCTCGGACGCCGCCGCAGCTGGATGCTCCTCGCGCAGGCGGGCATCGCGACGGGGCTCTTCAACATCGCACAGCTCGACCCGGTCGGCCATCTCGGTGTGCTCGCCGCGCTCGCGCTGCTCGTGGCGTTCTCGTCCGCGACGCAGGACATCGCCATCGACGCGTGGCGCATCGAGGCCGTGCCGCCACCCATGCAGGGCGTGATGGCGGCGGCCTACCAGCTTGGCTACCGCATCGCGATCATGATCGGCAGCGCGGGAGCGCTGTGGATCGCGGCTGAAAAGGGCTGGATGGCGTCGTACACGGCCATGGCTGCCATGGTCGGGGTCGGCGTCGTGACGACGCTGCTCATCCCCGAGCCGCAGCCGAAGGTGGCGGCCCAGTCGATCGACCAGGAGCGGCGCGTCGTCGAGTGGCTCGAACGCAAGGCGCACTGGCCGGACGCGCTGCAGCAGCTCGGCGCGTGGTTCGTGGGCGCCGTGGTCTGCCCGTTCGTCGACTTCTTCACGCGCTACGGGACGCGACTCGCGATCCTCATGCTCGCCTTCATCGCGAGCTATCGGCTCACCGACTTCACCATGGGCGTGATGGCGAACCCGTTCTACCTCGACGTCGGCTACACGCTGAAGGAGATCGCCGCCGTCGCGAAGGGATTCGGCGTCGTGATGTCGATCCTCGGCACGCTGATCGGCGGCGTCGCGGTCGCGCGGCTCGGCACCGTCCGCTCGCTCGCGCTCGGCAGCGTGCTCGTGATCGGGTCGAACCTGCTCTTCATGACGCTCGCGTGGCAGGCGAGCCCGAGTCTCGGCGGGCTCGCGATGGTCGTGAGCGCCGACAACCTCGCGATGGGCGTGGCGGGCACGGCGCTGATCGCGTATCTCTCGGGGCTCACGAGCGCGTCGTACACGGCGACCCAGTACGCGCTCTTCTCGTCCATGTATGCCTTGCCCGGAAAGCTCCTGATGGGCACTTCGGGGTTCGTGGTGGACGCCATCGGCTACCCGTGGTTCTTCGTGTACACCTCGGCCCTGGGGCTGCCTGCGCTCGTCATGCTGTACTTCCTCGTGCAACAGACGCGGCGGAACGCCTCGCCGGTCCAGGGTGCGGGATGACGGAGGTGCTCGACCTCGAACGCGTGATCTGCGCCCTGCACGAGCTCGCGGACCCGGGGGCGAAGGGTTTCACGATGGGCGAGGGCGAATGGCCGCTCCGGGGTTTCGTGGTGCGCAGAGGCGACGACGTGCGCGCCTACGTGAATCACTGCCCGCACGCCGGGTTTCCGCTCAACTGGACGCCGGACGGATTCCTGGCGCCGGAGGCGCCGCTGATCCTGTGCGTGATGCACGGCGCGTTGTTCGAGATTGGCAGTGGAGAATGCGTCGCGGGCCCCTGCGCGGGCCTGAGCCTTCGCCCACTGCCCGTGCACGTGCGGCGGGGCTACGTGATGCTCGAGGACGAGGTGCCCCTCGAGGAGCCGCGCGACCTCGGGCGCTGACTCAATACCGTTCGAATTCGTCGGAGGCCTCGGGCAGTTCGAGCTCGGAGTAGCCGCCGATCTCGGCCCGATCGACGAACTGCATCGGGTCGTTCCAGGATTTGCCGGCCCCGGGTTCGGCCTCGTACTCGTTCTCCGTGTCCTCGGGCTCCACGTCTACCGAACCCGTCCAGTCCTCCGGCGCTTCCGTTGCCTCGATCGGTTCTTCGAACCAGTCATCGAGGTCGATCTCCTCGACGGTGCCGTCGAAATACTGGATCTCGATCGTGCGATCGTCCGGATCGATGGCGACCACTTCGAACGACTCGCCTGCGGGCCTTCGATACCACTCGCCGATGACAGCTGCGGGATTCGCCATGATCAGGATCCTCTGCGGGCGTCGACTGACTCCATCTCTCCGGGTGTCCTCCACGTCCCTTGTAGTCCTGCGCGCCGGCGAGTTCAAGTAGCGGAATCCGTGATCGGCAATTCGTCCATGAATACGGCGGATTTACTACACTCTCCGAAAGGCGAGGTCGCGGACCTCGTGCCCGAGGCCCCGGCCGCGGCTCTCGAAGCGAGTCACCGGCCGGCTCCCGGGCCGTGGCGAGTAAGCGTTGTCCGGTGACAGGTTGTGCAGTTGCGGGCACGAGGCGGCGACTGCGAGCATGTGCTCGGCGTACGGAAGCCAGTCGGTCGCCATGCGCAGCACGCCGCCGTGCCGGAGCCGGCCTGCCACGAGCGCCACGAACGCAGGCTGCACGATGCGCCGCTTGTGATGCCGCTTCTTGGGCCAGGGATCGGGGAAATAGAGCAGCATCTCGTCGAGCGAAGCCTCGCAGATGCAGCGCTGCAGCACCTCGACCGCGTCCCGGCAGATCACGCGCAGGTTCGCGAGTCCCAGCGCCTCGGCACGCAGCATGAGCCGGCCGATCCCGGCACGGTGGACTTCGATGCCGAGGAAATCGCGTTCCGGGTGTGAAGCGGCGAGCGTCACGAGGTTCTCGCCATTGCCGAATCCGATCTCCAGCGTGCGCGGCGCTTCGCGACCGAAGGTCGCGGACAGGTCGAGTGGCCGGTCCGTCGTTTCGAGACCGAATCGAGGCCACGACTCGCGCCATGCGCGCTCCTGGGCCGCAGTCGTTCGCCCCGCACGCACGACGAAACTGCGCACGGCGCGATGCGGCCGAACGCCGTCCGCGGCTGATGGTGGTCGATCGGCATCCTCTGGCTTCATGCGTGGGGAGGCGATAGAGTTGCAGGATTCGGTCGCGCAGGCTGCGAATGATAAGGCGCCCCGGCGCGCCGGGGAGCACTCATGGCTGGATCAGCGGATGTCCTTGGTTCCCTCGATGCGGACGTCCAGGCGCTGTGCAGGCGCGCGTGGTGGGTCTTCCTCGTGAGCGGCATCGCCTCGGTCGTGTTCGGAGTCCTCGCGTTCGTCAATCCGCTCGTCGCATTGTTCGTGCTCGCGATGTTCTTCGCGGCGTACCTGCTGGTCGATGGCGTCTCCAACATCGTGGGCTCGTTCCAGAACCGCGGCAAGGACGGCTGGTGGATACTGCTGCTGATCGGCATCCTGGGCACGCTCGTCGGCGGCTATGCACTGCTGAACCCGCCAGTCAGCATGCTGGCCTTCGTCTACCTCGTCGCGTTCGAAGCCCTGCTGCTCGGTGCTTTCCTCCTGATGCTCGGCTACAAGGTCCGCAAGGCGACGACCCGGGAGTGGATCCTGTACCTGACCGGCGCGCTCTCGCTGGTGTTCGGCGTGCTGGTGCTCGTGAACCCGGCGGCGGGCGGCGTGAAGATCGTCTACCTGATCGCATCGTGGGCGATAGTGGTCGGCATGTTCAAGATCGCATTCGCCTTCAAGGCGAGGAATCTGCGGGAACGGCTGGCGCCGGGGGCGGCGACGTAGGACCGCCTCCCGCTGGCCCGGAACGGCAGGCTCAGGCCACGCGGCCGGCGATGCGCCCGCCGAGCAGGCAGCCACCGAGAAACGTGCCCTCGAGACCGCGCTTGCCGTTCATGCCGCCGCCGCCGAAGCCCGCCGACTCGCCGGCCGCGTAGAGGCCCGGGACGGGTTGGCCGGCGCCGTCGAGCACACTGCAGTCGAGATCCGTCTGCAGGCCGCCCATGCTCTTGCGGCTGATGATGAACTCGCGGATGGCCACGAGCGGCCGGGCCTTCGGATCGAGAATCGGCTGATACTTGCAGGTACGCAGACGGTCGCCGAGCCACCGGCGCGCGAACTCGATGCGGCGCAGCTGCTCGTCGTCGTGGAAGCGCGGCCCGAGGGCGATGCGCGCGTCGTAGCTCGTCGCCGCATCGCTCACGGCGGCGAGGTCCACGGAGCCGTCGCCAACCAGCGCGTTCATCTTCGCCACGAGGTCGGGCAGCGTGTCCGCCACCACGACATCCGGGCAGTTGCCCGTGAGCTCCGCGTACAGCCAGCGATTCCCGAGCAGCATGTCCCGCGCCACCGTCAGCTTCTTTTTCTCGCGGAATGCGGGGTTGAACTCGCCGCCCGAGACGGCGAGTTCCTTGAGCGCGATCGTCCTGTTGAGCAGTTGCCACGAGTAGCCGCGCTCCTGGCGGCAGATCTGCGCGACGAGATCGTGAGTGTCGAACCCGGTGACCTGGGGCATGGGGCCGATGCGTTCGCCGCGCCAGTTGAGCCACAGGGCGGATTTCGGCGGCACCAGCGACAGCCCGTGCGCGGGCTTGCGCGGCCGCCAGTGGTGCACGCCGGCCGCGTAGTTCCACTGCCAGTCGAGGTGCGTGATGCGCGCGCCGAGTGCCGCCGCTGCGTCGTGCAGCATGCCGTCGGCGTACTGGTGCGAGCCGTTCAGGATCGTCTCCGGCGCGCGCGACCAGTCAGCGTGCCAGTGCTGCCGGACCCGCTCGATGCTTCCGTTGATGCCGCCAGCCGCGATCACCACCGCCTCCGCGTGAGCCTCGAACCCGGCGCCCGTGGCCTCGAGCGCGCCGCGGCAGCCGGTCACCCGCCCGTTCGTCGTCAGGAGCGCCTCGACCCGGTGGCCGAACTTCAGCTCGAGCAGGTCCCTTCTCGGGTGCGAAAGCAGATGCCTGTTGATGACGACCGCGAGCTCGTGCCCGGTGCCCCACACGATGTGCCAGCGCGGTACGGAATTCCCGGGCGTGTGCAGGCCGCGCTCGACCCACAGTGGCATCGGCATGAATTTGATGCCGAGGCCGCGCAGCCAGTCGAAGATCTCCTCGTTGGCGCGCTGTACGTAGGCCGCGGCCCACGCGCGCGGCCAGTGATCGTCCGGCCCGAACTCCGCGAACGCGTGCCAGTCGCGCAGGCCGAGCTCTGCACCGTCGCGGATCCCGTAGCGCCGCTGCAGGGGCGTGCCCGCGAACCAGATGCCGCCGAAACTCTCCTTCGCGAGGGCACCCATGTTCGCCTCGACGTCGCGGTCGAGAAGCAGCACGCGTCGGCCGCGGCCGATCAGCTCGATGGCGGCCGTGACGCCGGCGATGCCGGCTCCGATGACGATGACGTCGGCGGCGTGGCGTTCCATGTGTCGGG
>JAGOXN010000146.1:0-2430 GCA_018059685.1 Steroidobacteraceae bacterium
GTGGTTGCAGTCGTGGCCGGGGCCGCGCCCGTTGCCGCCGCGGTCGGAGCCGGCGCAGCGGACTCCGGGGTTGCGGCATCCTTCCGACCGCAGCCTGAGAGCGGGAGCGCCGCGGCTACGAGCGCAGCCATCCGCACGGCCGTGCCGGGCGGGGGGGGCGAACCACATGGCGGTACCGATCGCCGCGGCCGGGCGGCGCGCGTCAGGGCTCCGCCGAACGAGTGTCTCAGGTGCATCCCGCAAGGATACTTGGCCGGTCCGGTGCGGTCCAAGCGGGGTCGCTCAGCCGCGCAGCCAGGACGCGGCGATCTCGTAGACTACCCGTGCGGCGACTCGAGCGGTGCGACCGCCCTCGTCGTGGCGCGGGCTCAACTCCGCGACGTCGGCGACGATGAGCTTGCCACGCGGCCCGTGGCCGCAGCCCGCAAGGACGAGGCGCAGCAGCTCGACGGCCCGATGCGGCGCGAGGCCGAGCGACGACGGCGCACTCACGCCCGGCGCCACGTCCGGTGGCAGCACGTCGAGGCAGAACGTGAGATAGACGCCCGAGGACTCCTCGACGAAGCGGCGCACATGGCCGTCGGCGTCGCGGGCGGCCGCCTCGACGTCGTAGATGACGTCCGCGCCGAGCGAGGCCGCCCGTCGCAACAGCGCCGGTGTGTTCGAGGTCTCGCTCGCGCCGATGCAGAGGTAGCGAAACGGCAGTCCCGCCGCCGCGCGCGCCTCGGCAATCTGCAGGAAAGGCGTGCCCGAGGTACCCTGGCCTGCGGTCTCGGGCAAGCGGATGTCGAGGTGCGCGTCGAAGTTGATGATGCCCAGGCGCTCGAGCCGCGGCGACGCGGCAAAGGACTGCGCGAGTCCCTGGTACGCGGCCCACGCGATCTCATGCCCACCGCCCAGGCCGACGCCGAGATGCCCGTCGCGCAGCAGGTTCGCGAGGTGCGACGCATACTCCAGCTGGGCCGCTTCGAGCGAAGCGCCTTCGCAGGTGACGTCGCCGGCGTCGAGCAGCACCGCGTGCGGCCCACCCTGCCAGGCGAAGTTCGCGAGGGCGCGTCGCAGTTCCCGCGGGCCGCCCGCCGCGCCCGGCCGGCCGTGATTGCGTGTCACGCCCGTGTCGCAGGCGAAGCCGAGCAGGGCGACCGCACCGTTGTCGTGACGTGCGGGTGGTCGTACCACCTGGTGCCAGCGACGGCCGGGTTCGCCGTCGACCGTGTCCACGCGGCCCGACCATGCGCTTCCGTCGTTGCTCCACGCCATGGAGCTACCTTACACCGGGCGCTCGAGGACGATCGAGCCGTGTTTCACGACCATGCTGCAGGGATTGAATCCGGCCCAGTAGCCAAGTTCATCCAGTGTGTCGACGGACCACACGGAGAAATCGGCGGCGAGGCCCGGGGCCAGGAGGCCACGCTCATGCGTGAGTCCGAGCGCACGCGCGGCGTGGCGCGTGACGCCGGGGAGGACCTCCTCGCTCGACAGGCCGAACAGCCGCCGCGCCATGTTCATCGCGAGGAGCAGCGACGCGCCGGGTGCGGAGCCTGGATTGCAGTCGGTGGCGACGGCCATCGGCACCCGCTCGCGACGCAGCGCCTCGATCGGCGGATGCCGATTCTCCGCGAGCACGTAGAACGCGACTGGCAAGAGCACCGCGACCGTGCCCGCGCAGGCGAGTGCCGTGACGTCGGCCGCCTCCGCGTACTCGAGGTGGTCGCAGGAAAGTGCGCCGTGGCGGGTCGCGACCCGGGTGCCGCCCACGTTCGAAAGCTGCTCGGCGTGCAGCCGGACCGGCAGGCCGAGGCGGCGCGCCGCCGCGAACAGCCGGTCGCACTGTGCAGCGGAGAAGGCGATATCCTCACAGTAGGCGTCGACCGCGTCCGGTCGCAGGCTCTCATCGCCCACGACCCGCGGCAGCCACTCGTGGCAGATGGTGTCGATGTACTCGTCCGCGCGCCCATCGAACTCGGGCGGCAGCGCATGTGCCGCGAGGAAGCTCGTTGAGACCGTGACCGGGTGTTCGGCGCCGAGCCGGCGCGCGACGCGCAGCATGCGCATCTCGGTCTTGAGGTCGAGGCCATAGCCCGACTTGATTTCGACGGTCGTGACACCCTCGGCCAGCAGCGACTGCAGCCGCGGCCGGCTCTGGTCGAGGAGCGATTCCTCGCTCGCGGCACGGGTCGCGCGCATCGTCGAGCGGATGCCGCCGCCTTCGCGCGCGATGTCGGCATAACTCGTGCCTGCCGTGCGTCTCGCGAACTCGGCGGCGCGCTGCCCCGCGAACACGAGATGCGTGTGGCAGTCGACGAGACCCGGCGTGAGCCAGCGGCCGGCGAGCTCGATCGTGCGATCGGATCGCAGCCCGGTCGGCAGGTCGCACTCCGCGCCGACCCACTCGATCGCGGCATCGCGCGTGACGATCGCGCCCCGTTC
>JAGOXN010000146.1:2530-6842 GCA_018059685.1 Steroidobacteraceae bacterium
GCGACCGCCGCCCCTACACGCATGGCAGGTCGAGCTTGTGCTCGCGCGCGCAGGCGATCGCCTCTTCGTAGCCCGCGTCCGCATGGCGCATCACGCCCGAGGCCGGGTCGTTCCACAGCACGCGCTCGATGCGTTTCGCCGCCGCAGGCGTGCCGTCGCAGACGATCACGACGCCCGCGTGCTGCGAGTAGCCGATGCCGACGCCGCCGCCATGGTGAATCGACACCCAGGTCGCGCCACTCGCGATGTTGAGCATCGCGTTCAGGAGCGGCCAGTCGGCGACCGCGTCCGAGCCATCACGCATCGCCTCCGTCTCGCGGTTCGGGCTCGCGACCGAGCCCGAATCGAGGTGATCGCGGCCGATCACGACCGGCGCCTTCAGTTCGCCGCGTGCCACCATCTCGTTGAACGCGAGACCGAGACGGTGGCGCTGCCCGAGGCCCACCCAGCAGATGCGCGCCGGCAGTCCCTGGAACCGGATGCGGTCCTTGGCCATGTCGAGCCAGCGGTGCAGGTGCGGATCGTCGGGGATGAGTTCCTTCACGCGCGCGTCGGTGCGCAGGATGTCCTCGGGGTCGCCCGAGAGCGCCGCCCAGCGGAACGGGCCGATGCCGCGGCAGAAGAGCGGCCGCACGTAGGCAGGCACGAAGCCCGGGAAATCGAAGGCGTTCGTCACGCCCTCGTCGAGCGCGACCTGGCGGATGTTGTTGCCGTAGTCGAAAGTCGGAATGCCCTGCTTCTGGAACGCGAGCATCGCCTCGACGTGCTTCGCCATGGACGTGCGCGCCGCTTTCTCCACGGCACGCGGGTCGCTCGCGCGCAGGCGGTCCCACTGCTCGAGCGTCCAGCCTTCCGGGAAGTAGCCGTTCACCGGATCGTGCGCCGAGGTCTGGTCGGTGACGGCGTCGGGACGCACACCGCGGCGCAGGAGTTCGGGCAGCACCTCGGCCGCGTTGCCGAGCAGGCCGACGGACACCGCTTTGCCCTTTGTCGTCGCCCGCGCGATCGCCTCGAGCGCCTCGTCGAGCGTCTCCGCGCGCAGGTCGAGATAGCGCGTGTCGAGACGCTTCTGGATACGCTCGGGCCGGCACTCGACCGCGAGCATCGAGGCGCCGGCCATCGTCGCGGCGAGGGGCTGTGCGCCCCCCATGCCGCCCAGGCCCGCGGTGAGGATCCAGCGACCGGAGAGATCGCCGCCGTAATGCTGGCGGCCCACCTCGACGAAAGTCTCGTAGGTGCCCTGCACGATGCCCTGGCTGCCGATGTAGATCCACGAGCCCGCGGTCATCTGGCCGAACATCATCAGGCCCTTGCGGTCGAGCTCGTGGAAGTGGTCCCACGTAGCCCAGCGGCCGACGAGGTTCGAATTGGCGATCAGGACGCGCGGCGCGTCGTGGTGCGTACGGAACACGCCCACGGGCTTGCCCGACTGTACGAGCAGTGTCTCGTCGTCGCCGAGACGCTTGAGCGTGGCGACGATGCGCTCGTAGCAGTCCCAGTTGCGCGCGGCGCGGCCGATGCCGCCGTAGACCACGAGTTCCCCGGGACGCTCGGCCACCTCCGGGTCGAGGTTGTTCATGAGCATGCGCAGCGGTGCTTCCGTGAGCCAGCTGCGGGCGGAGAGGGTCGTGCCGCGCGGCGCCCGGATGGCACCGGCCGGCTTGCGCGTGAGGTCGTTCATGGCGCGCGTTATATCATCGCCACGTCCGTCCGTATCGGGAGCCTGCCGTGATCCGCTGGGTCGCCATCCTGTCGCTGCTGCAACTGGTCGCCTTCTGGAAGATCCTCGGGCGCATGGGATTCCCGCCGTGGCTCGCGATCATGGCGTCGATCCCGATCGTCAACCTGATCGTGCTGTACTACGTCGCGCTGACGCCCTGGCCGCGCGACCGGGAGGGCATCCTGCCGCCGCCGTCCGGGGGGCCGGACGCCCGGTTCTGAGTCCCCGTTGCCGCGATTCCTGAATCGTTGTCGCCGCGGGTCGCCTCGGGTACCGTGGCGGCCCCGGATCCCGAGATTCGACTGACTCCAAGGAATGCCCATGGCCGGCCCGACCAGCGCCCCCGAACCGAAGATGGACGCACAGGACCTCTACCGCGAGGACCTCTACTCAGACCGCAAGGTCGGCACGATCCGCGTGCTCACGCCCGTCAAATCGGACGGTTCGCCCGATCCGGCGCGGCTGACGTCCTACGTCGGCCAGGCCCAGATCATGACGCCCGCCGGGGCGCTGCCGCTGTCGTTCGAGATCGACGCGCGGACGCTCGCGCAGGCCTGCGAGCGCTTCGCCGACGCGGCGCACGTCGCCTTCGAGGAGACCATGAAGGAACTCCAGGAGCTGCGCCGTCAGCAGGCCTCGTCGATCGTGATCCCCGACGCCGGGGCGGCCGCCGCACTCGGCCAGGCCAGCCCGCCGCGCGGCAAGATCCAGTTTCCCTGACGCGCCAGGCTTCAGGGCCGGGCCAGGATCTCGCTGACTTCCTGCGTCGAGAGCTCGCGCGGGGTCTCGGGCGGGCCGCCCGGGCGAGCCGCCACCTTGGGCACCGACGGCGCCTTGTCCATGTCGATGCGACCGGAGAGCCGCGCGCCTTCCTCGATCGACACGCGCGGGGCGAACACGTCGCCGCGCACCGTCGAACCCGGGCGCATCACGACGCTTTCCAGCGCATAGAGATTCCCGTCGACCGTTCCCTCGACCACGATGCGCCGGGCGCGGATGTCGCCACGCATCGAGCCCGGCGCCCCGATCGTCAGGCAGCGCGTGTGCAGGATCGAGCCCTCGACCTGGCCTTCGACGACGAGGTCTTCGTCGGCAACGAGATCGCCCTTGAAGCGCAGGCTCGCGCCGAAGGTCGACGCGCGGGCCGCGGCGGAGGACTGCTGTGGTGACGGCGCCGCGCGCGGCGCAGCTGCTGCCTCGGGCAGTACCGCGGGCTGGGATGCCACCGGGGCCGCCGGCTGGGCCGCAGGCGCAGGCGGGGGCCCCGGCCGTGCCGCGTGGGGCGGCTTGGCGAACTGTTCGGCCAATGCTTCGTCGGGATCGACCCGTTCGGGGCGTTCACGCTTCCACATGTCGCTTCCCCCTGGATGTCAGTCGGTCGTGCCGGTGCGGGAGGCTCCGGTGGCGGCAAGCGTGCTCGCGGCGGCGGCCGCCGGACGCGGCTCCATCTTGACGCCGCCATTGAAGGCCGCACCTTCGGCGATGTTGATCACGGGCGCTTCGAGATTGCCGCGCACGTTCGCCTTTGGGCGTACGGCGATCATCTTCTGGGCCTTCAGGTCGCCTTCGACCTTGCCTTCCACGACGATGATGTCGGCGGTGACGCCCGCCTTGACCTGCGCCTCCGGGCCGATCGTCACCTTCGGCGCCGGGCCGATGGTGCCCTCCACGTGACCGTGGATCACGAGGTCTTCCTGGGCCGAGAGTTCGCCCTTGAAGCGCAAGGTGGGGCCGAGGACAGACGCCCGTTCGGCAGCAGTGTCATGTGGTGTAGCCATGGAGTTCCTCCCCTGTACGGCCTGCGGACCATAACGGAAGCGGGCGGCTACGGACAGATGCGCCGGTCACATTTGCGGGGTGGACGCGCAGGACGTGAGGGCGAACCGCCGGTCGGGAAGGGGCAGATCAAGGCAATATGGCTGCCGCGAGCGAGGTGGCGACTCGACGCCGGGGTACTGGTCACGTAGGGTGCCGCTACCCCGGACACGGGAGGCGTCTTTGATGTCCCGGCACTGGCTGCAGCGCGGAATCCTGCAACTCGTCGCGAGCCTGGCCCTGGCTGGGGCGGCAGCCGCTGCATTCGCCCAGACCTACACGGTGCAGGTGAACACCACGCTGAACGACCTCGCAATCGAGGTCGAGCACCTCGCGCAGGCGACGATGCTCATCATGAGGCTCACCAACAACTCGGACACCCGGGTGCGCTGCAATCTGCGCTACGACGCCGCGCCGCAGACGCCGCGCCGCGCCACGGTCTTCGTGAACCCGGGTCGCACGGAACAGAACGTGTTCCGGGCGCAGCGGCGGTGGTTCTCGGTGACGGTGAACGTGGAGTGCAGTGCCGCGTCGGGATGAGCGGAAGCCGGATGTCCCAGGGCGAATGACCGTGGACGAGCGGCAGGCGCGGTCCAGCTCGAATTCCGGCATGGTCGAACGAATCGGATTGCCCCGAGGGGAATGAGCATGACGGGCCGTTTTTCCCGCAGCCTCGATCTGGCGAAAGCATCCTGGTCCGTCGTGAAGGCGGACAAGGAGCTGCTGTGGCTCCCGGTGATGTCGGTATGCGCGCTGCTGCTGATCCTCGGCAGCATC
>JAGOXN010000147.1 GCA_018059685.1 Steroidobacteraceae bacterium
CGAGCGCATCATGCACTATGGCAAGTTCAAGGAGATCGGGCAGGGCTGAAGCCCTGGTCGATGCGGCACTCGTCGAAGCGCTGGGCCGGTTTTCCGATCGCTCGACGCTGCTCGTCGCATTCAGCGGTGGACGCGACTCCACCGTCCTGCTCGACGCACTCGTGCGCCTGCGCGGACCCGCGCAACTGGTCGCCTGGCACGTGCACCACGGTCTGCAGCCCGGGGCCGACCGATGGCTCGCCTGGTGCGAGCGTGAAGCCGCGCGCCAGGGCGTGCGCTTCGGCCACACGCGGCTGGGTGCGGCGCCGCTGCGCGGCGAGAACCTCGAGGCATGGGCGCGCGAAGCCCGTTATGCGGCGCTGTGGGCTGCGGTTGCGCAGGTGCACGGTGCTGCGCTGCTCACCGCGCACCACGCCGACGACCAGGTCGAGACAGTGTTCATGCGGCTCGCGCGCGGCAGTGGTCCCGAGGCGCTCGGTGGCATGGCGCCGGCCGAGCTCCGGCTGCGCGGATGGCTGCTGCGGCCGCTGCTCGGCACGGGGGGCGATCTGATCGGGGCCTGCGCGAAGGGGCGTGCGCTGCAGTGGATCGACGATCCGATGAACGCCGACGAGACGCTGCTGCGCACGACGCTGCGCGCGCGCCTGCTGCCGGCGCTGGCTGCGGTGGCGCCGGGCCTGCGCGGCAACGTGTTGCGCAGCGCCGCGCTGTTGCGCGAGACCGGTCAGGCGTTGCGCGCCGCAGCGCTGGCCGACCTGCAAAGCGCGGGCCTGTCGGGCGACCTGCGCGCGCTCGACCGATGCACGCTGGCGGCGCTGCCGCCATTTCGCCGCAACGCGGCGGTGCGCGAGTGGTGGCGCCTGCTCGGGCTGCCGATGCCCACGCAGGCGCGACTCGCGCAGTGGGTGGCGCAGATGCTCCTCGGCGGCTCCGCGAGTGCGAGCGTCGAGGTCGTGCCACTGCGCTTCCGGCGTTATCGCGACCGCATGACCGTCGAGCGCACCGACGTGCGCGACTGGCACCGTGATCCGCCACCGCCGCTGGCGGTGCGCTGGCACGGCGAGGCGACGATCGAGTTGCCCGGCTGGGCAGGGTGCCTTTCGGTGCGTGCGAGTGACGAACCGGGTGCGCTCGACACCACCTGGCTGGCGGCGCAACGACTCGGGATCCGCTCGCCACCGGCCGGGGCGCGCCTGCGGCCTCGCCGTGGAGGTCCGCGCCGCACGCTGAAGAACCTGTACCAGGAACGCGGCGTGCCGCCGTGGCTGCGCGTCGCGCTGCCAGCGGTGTTCGCCGGCGAGCGCCTGCTCTTTGCTGCCGGCATCGGCATGGACGCTTCGGAGTCGCCCGGCGAGGGCGAGCGGGTGCGCCTGTACTGGTGCCCGGACGATCCCGGCGACCCGCGCGGCGCCGCGTACGGGTCGGGGCCTGCCGTATAATCCCGGGCCTTTCCCGGCCCTGCATCGGCGGCGCCACTCCCCGACAATCATGGCACTGATCGTTCACAAGTACGGCGGCACCTCGATGGGCTCGGTCGAGCGTATCCGCAGCGTGGCCCGCCGCGTCGCCAAGTGGCGCGCCGCCGGCCATCGGATGGTGGTCGTGCCCTCGGCGATGTCGGGCGAGACCAACCGGCTGATCGCGCTGGCGCGCGAGATCCAGACCCGGCCCGACCCGCGCGAACTCGACATGATCGCCGCCACCGGCGAGCAGGTGTCCGTCGGGCTGCTGGCGATGGCACTGAAGGCGCTGGGCACCGACGCGGTCAGCTACAGCGGCTGGCAGGTTCCGGTGCGCACCGACAGCGCCTACACCAAGGCGCGCATCCTGTCGATCGACGATGCGCGCGTGCGCGCCGATCTCGACGCCGGCCGCGTGGTCATCGTCACCGGCTTCCAGGGCGTCGACGATCTCGGCAACGTGACTACACTGGGTCGCGGCGGCTCGGACACCTCGGCAGTGGCGATCGCCGCGGCGCTCGGGGCCGACGAGTGCCTGATCTACACCGACGTCGACGGCGTCTACACCACCGACCCGCGGGTCGTCCCCGAAGCACGGCGTCTCGAGCGCATCACCTTCGAGGAGATGCTCGAGATGGCGAGCCTGGGTTCGAAAGTGCTGCAGATCCGCTCGGTGGAATTCGCCGGCAAGTACCACGTCAGGACGCGCGTGCTCTCGAGCCTCACGCCGCCGGAGATTGCGCTGCAGGTCGAGGCCGTTTCGGGCACCCTGATCACCTTCGAGGAAGACGCAAGCATGGAACAGGCGGTCATCTCCGGGATCGCGTTCAGCCGCGACGAAGCCAAGATCACCGTGATGAACGTGCCCGACCGGCCCGGCATCGCGTTCCAGATCCTGGGTCCGATCGCCGACGCCAACATCGACGTCGACATGATCATCCAGAACCAGAGCGTCGGCGGCATGACCGACTTCTCGTTCACCGTGCATCGCAACGAGTATCAGCGGGCGCTCGAGGTGCTGAACGGCAAGGTGCGCGAGGCGATCAGGGCCGGCGACATCGTCGGCGACCCGAAGATCTGCAAGGTCTCGGCGGTGGGCATCGGCATGCGCTCGCACGCCGGCATCGCCAGCGAGATGTTCCGCACGCTGTCCGAAGAGGGGATCAACATCCAGATGATCTCCACCAGCGAGATCAAGATCTCGGTGGTCATCGAGGACAAGTACATGGAGCTGGCGGTCAGGGCGCTGCACAAGGCGTTCGGCCTCGACCAGCCGGCAGGCGCGCTCGAAGGCTGAGGTACAATCGCGCCCGAGCCGGCATCGAGCGAGCGTTATCTCGATCGAAGCCCGGAGACGTGGCCGAGAGGTCGAAGGCACTCCCCTGCTAAGGGAGCATGCGGCCAAAAACTGCATCGAGGGTTCGAATCCCTCCGTCTCCGCCACGCCGACGCTCCCATGTTGTTGATATTACGGGCGCTACGCTTGAGGGAGAGGCTCCCATCAAGTCGCAGAACGGCAGAACATCGGAATCCGGCCTGATCCGGTCATCCCCCTCAGCGTGGATCAGGATTCCGGACGCAGATCAGTCTGAACAGGATTCGACCTCGACGAGTTAGTCGCATTGACAATGAGGTTGACGCGAAGCTTGACCACGGTCAACCGTTGAGCCCTCCCCGCGGCATAGCGTTGCCGGGTTCTCCGTAACATGGGAACGCATAACAAGCTCGGCCGCCTTCTGGTGCAGCGATGATCGCGCGAATTGCGCGCGATCTTCTGGCTCGCGCAATGTTTGTCTGAGGCCATATCGAGAACACGCGCTTTGCTGTCACGAGGGGCAAGTCGACCCAAGCACGGGCCCTGCGGCGGTCGTCGCTGACCTGCAAGAGTGCGCAAGGGGGCACTGTGATGACGGCATCGATTCGCACATTTTCGGGCGCTATTGCCCTGATTATGGGGTGCCTGCTTCTCGCCAGTTGTGGCGGCGGTGGTGACGGTAGCGAGGCCCTCGACTCGAATGGCACCGATGGGACCGCACCGCCGGCGTCCACCAGCGTCTCGGGCGTAGCCATCGACGGTTACCTTCATCAGGCGCGGGTCTTTCTCGATGTCAACGGCAACGGCCGCTTCGATACGGGCGAGCCGGAATCCCTGACCGACGCGCAGGGCCGCTTCACGCTGACCGCGAGCACGTCGCAAGCCGCCAGTCACGCGATTGCCGCGATGGGCGTTCCGGGCCTGACCATTGATCAGGACGATCCCGGCAAGGCCCTGCCCGGTCCAATTTTCCTGATGGCGCCCGTCGGTCAACCTGGCGTGGTCTCGCCGCTCACGACGCTCGTGGCGGCCCGAATGGCCGGCGGGGCAACGCTCGATTCAGCGAAGGCAGTCGTCCAGCAGGATCTCGGCCTCGGGTCGGTGGACGTAATGAAGGATTTCGTCGCTGAAGGGAACAAGGACCCGGGGTACGCGGAAGCGCACAAACTCGCAGGGGCGATCGCCGAGATCCTGATCGAGATCGAACGAGAGTCCACGACGAGCACGACACTGCTCAATAAGCTGGCCGCGCTGGACTCGAGGATTGGAGAACTCATTGTTCCGAACCTTGCGCCCATCAAGGCGGCTCCATCGGTCGCCGGAGCGAGAGCCCTCGTCGTCGCCCTGATGGAGGAGGCTCAACGGATCTACAGCGTTGGCGGTTCACTTTTGGGCCTCAACGGCGACGGTCTCGTCCTTGCCAATGGAACGGACACAGTCAGTCCTGATCGTGGCGCGACGACATTTGTCTTCGCGAGCAGACAAGCGGCTGGCAGTCCCTACAACGTGACGGTCCAGGCTCATCCTGGGGGACAAAACTGCCAGGTTGCGGCCGGCGCCGGGACTGTCCCGAGCCGAAACGTGACGGATATTGCGGTCACCTGCACGAACACCTCGGGGCTATTGAGCGGTGTGATCACCGGACTCTCGACGAGCGGGCTGGTGCTGCAGAACGGTAGCGAAGAACTCCCCATCCCGACAGGGGCGACCACATTCCGGTTCTCGGCACCGATCGCAGTGGGCGCGTCCTATTCGGTCTTCGTGAAGACGCAGCCGATCGGGAAGACCTGCAGCGTGGCGAACGGTGCGGGCAACATGCCCTCGACGGGGGTCAGCGGTGTCCAGGTCACCTGTTCTGCGAATGCCTACCAGGTGGGTGGGACGGTGACGAACCTCATTGGCGCGGGGCTGAAGCTGCGAAACGGTGCTGAAGTCCTGGGCGTACCCGCAGGGAGCACCACATTCACGATGTCGCTGCCCGTTGCCTTCGGCGGCAGCTATTCGATCGCGGTCGAAGCCCAGCCCGTCGGGCAGGTCTGTAGCGCCGCGAATTCGAGCGGCACCATGGGGGCGGGCAGCGTGACGTCGGTACAGATTACCTGCGCATCCAACATGTACACGCTGGGCGGAACGATCTCCGGCCTCAAGACCGATGGGCTGGTCCTGCAGAACGGGAGCGAATCGCTGACCGTGCCGGCGGGCAGCAGTTCATTCATCTTCAGGAGTCCCATTGCTTTTGGCGGCACATATGCCGTGACGATCAGCCAGCAGCCGAACCGCTACTCCTGCAGTCTCGAGAATTCGAGCGGAACGATGGGCGGTGCGAATGTCGCGTCGGTTCACGTGACGTGCTCCGCATACCGGTACCGGCTCGTCGATCTGGGCACGTTGCCGGGATGTTCCTATAGTCGTGCCACCGCCATGAGTTCCGATGGAAAGGTGGCTGGCGACAGCTGCGCTCAGCTTAACAGGTCGCGCGCGTTCCTCTATGCGAACGGGAGGATGCAGAACCTGGGCGTGATTGGCGCGGACGAGACGAGTGAAAGCAGCGCCACCGCAGTAAACAACGCAGGGGTCGTCGTCGGGACATCCACAGGCGATACCCGCGGCTTCATCTGGAACGGCAGGATGGAGCGGTTCCCCGCGGGTGTCCCGGCAGGCACGTTCCCCGGGTTCACGGCGGTGACCGAAATATTCCCGCAGGCGATCAACGATGACGGGGTGGTGGTTGGCCGACTCGATGGCTTGCCACCTCAGCCGGAGTACCCAGGCACTCGTGCGTTCGTGTATCAGTCCGGTGGCTTGCGATACCTCGGGAATAGTGCCGACGGACACACGATGTTCCGTGCCGACTCGATCAACCGAGAGGGTCATGTCGTTGCCAGCGGTAACTTCAATGATCCCGAAGCTTCGCCGTACGGGCATTACGTCGCCCTCTTCGATCTCGGCTCCGGCGCGCCGGGCGTGGTCGCGGGTGCCTTCATCATTCCGCCCTCGCTTCGCGTAAGCAATGCCGACGCCATCATGATTTCCGTAGGTAGGGGTTATCCGCCCGTGACATCTGTAATAGTAGGCACGGCTCGCACGCAAATTTCCCCACTCGTTCCAGGGGGTTACGTATGGGGGAACGGCATCAACCGCTGGGGCGAGGTGGTCGGTGTCGCTGGCACGCAGAGTGGCGGTTTCTCTGACGGCTTCATCTACCGGGAAGGTGAGACTTTGGCGCTCGACGACCTGCTCGATTCATCGGCCGACGGCTGGCACGTCGTGAGTGCGGCTGACACGAACGACGACGGGCTGATCGCGGCCACCGCCAAGTACAAGGCGGGCAATGATCGCGCGGTGCTGCTGGTTCCGATCCGGTAGTGGCGCGGCTGGCCCGGTCAGGTGCCGGCCCGGAAGGTCGGGACAGACACCGGGGCGGCGCGGGGTTCGCCGCCTCATTGAAGCGGCTGATCGACCAGAATAGTTGCCGATGTCGAAGGTGATGCCGCTGCTGCGCCTCGTTCACCGTACCGTTGAAATCAGCAGTATTGCCCCCAAACGACGAAGCATGGAACGAATCACCTTGAACGTCTCGGCCAGAGTTCGCCCCTGGCCCAGCCGCAGCGTGACCCGGTTGCAGCCGGAAGCTTTCCTCAGTCGATCCGGATGTCGGCGGCGGTGACGATCTTCTGGTAACGGGCCATCTCGCTGGTGATGAACTCCGAGAAGCCCGCCGGCGGGCGATAGTTGACGATGAACCCCTGGCTGGCCAGGCTCTGCCGGACCGCCGGCAGTGCCATGATCCGGCGTGCCGCAGCATCGAGGCGCTCGACGATGGCCGGCGGCAGGTTCGCCGGTGCCCACAGGCCGTACCAGCTGGTGAACTCGAAGTCCTTGAAGCCGGCTTCCTGCATCGTCGGCACGTCGGGCAACAGCGGACTGCGCGTGGCTCCGGTCACCGCCAGTGCGCGCAGCTTGCCGGCCTTGACCAGCGGCAAGGCGGTGATGATCGCGTCCATCTTCGCCGAGACCTGTCCGCCGACGAGATCCTGCAGCGCTGGTG
>JAGOXN010000018.1 GCA_018059685.1 Steroidobacteraceae bacterium
CGATCATAGAGGCGATCGCACCGGCCAAGGACGTGGACGGTTTCCACCCGTACAACGTCGGGCGCCTCGTGTTGCGCAATCCACTGATGCGGCCGTGCACGCCCTACGGCGTGATCCGCATGCTCGAATACTGCGGGCTGTCGCCGAAGGGCCAGCACGCCGTGGTCGTCGGGGCCTCGAACCTCGTGGGACGGCCGATGTCGCTCGAACTGCTGCTCGCCGGGGCGACCGTGACCGTGTGTCATCGCTTCACGACCGACCTGCGCACCCAGGTCGAGCGTGCCGACCTGCTCGTCGTGGCCGTCGGCAAGCCGGGATTGATTTCCGGAGAGTGGATCAAGCGCGGCGCGGTCGTCGTGGACGTCGGCATCAACCGCATGCCCGACGGCAAGCTCGTGGGCGACGTGCAATTCGAGTCTGCCCGCGCACGGGCGAGCTGGATCACGCCCGTCCCGGGCGGCGTGGGTCCGATGACCGTCGCGATGCTGATGAAGAACACGCTCGAGTCGGCACAACAGCGCATCGCGGGGTGACGGTCGGTCTGAGTATGGGGGTCCTGTCAGCCGGGCCGTGCGAGGCATGGATGCCGAGCCCGGAGCCCCCACGGACGGGTTCACGGCATCCCGGCTGACGGGGACCACCCCACCCGTCCAGGCGCTCAGCCCCGGCGCCACAGCGTCCGGCCGCCCGGCTGATCCTCGAGCAGCACGCCTGAGGCTGCGAGCTGATCGCGGATCCGGTCGGACTCCCTGAAGTTCCTCGACTTGCGTGCAGTCGAGCGCGCCTCGATCAGCCGCTCGATGTCGGCGTCACTGAGGTCAACGGATACCGTTTCAGGCGCAGCGTCTACAGCCATCGCAGCCGCGCCGGACCCCGGGCTCACGATTGCTGCCGCCCGCTTCGGACGCTTGCGCAGGAATGCCTCCGGATCCTGCCCGAGCAGGCCGAGTCGCGCACCGAGCGCGCGCAACTCGGCCGCGAATGCGCCCGCAGCGTCACTCTGTCCCGCGGCCTTCGCCGTGTTGAGCTCGCGCGCGAGCGACTGCAGCTCGGCGACCGCGATGGGCGTGTTGAAGTCGTCGTCCATGGCCGCGACGAATCTCGTGCTCGCCTGCGAGGGCGAGGCCGCGTCCGCCGGCTCGACACCGCGCAGCGCCAGATACAGCCGCTCGAGCGCCGCGTCCGCCTGGGAGAGACTCTCGGGCGAGTAATTGATGGGGCCGCGATAGTGGCTGCCGACCATCAGGTAGCGCACGACCTCCGGGTCGCGCACCCACGCGAGCACCTCGCGCACCGTGAAGAAATTGCCGAGCGATTTCGACATCTTCTCGTCGTCGACGCGCACGAAGCCGTTGTGCATCCAGACATTGACGAATTCCGAATCGCAGGCCGCGCAGGTCTGGGCGATCTCGTTCTCGTGGTGCGGGAACTTGAGGTCCATGCCGCCGCCATGGATGTCGAAGTGGGTACCGAGCAGCGCCACCGACATGGCCGAGCACTCGATGTGCCAGCCGGGGCGTCCCGGGCCCCAGGGCGAATCCCATGCGGGCTCGCCCGGCTTCGCGGCCTTCCAGAGCACGAAGTCGAGCGGGTCGCGCTTCGATTCGTCGACCTCGATGCGGGCACCGGCGCGCAGGTCCGCGGTGCGCTTCCCGGAGAGGCGCCCGTAGGGTTCGAACCGGGCCACGGCGTAGTAGACGTCGCCGTTGTCGCCGACGTACGCATACCCCCTGTCCACGAGCGTCTGCACCATGGCCACGATCTGCGGCACGTACTCCGTCGCCCGGGGCTCGAGGTCGGCCCGCTCGACACCGAGCGCCTCGCAGTCCTCGTGGTAGGCGCGGATGAAGCGTTCGGTGAGCGCGGCCATCGGCTCGCGATTCTCGTTCGCCCGCGCGATGATCTTGTCGTCGATGTCGGTGATGTTGCGCACGAAGGTGACGCGGTGACCCGAGGCCACGAGGTGCCGGCGCACGACGTCGAATGCGATCAGCATCCGGGCATGGCCGAGGTGGCAGTAGTCATAGACCGTCATGCCGCAGACGTACATGCGGACTTCGCCGGGCCGGATGGGCCTGAATTCCTCCTTGCGCCCGGTCAGCGAATTGTGGATCTGCAGCATCGAGGTCTCTCGCGTGGAATGGTCGTCTTTCACCGCATGGCACGGGCCCGCGCCGCCGCGGACTCGAGCCGGCCAGCGACTCGCTCGCGACCCATCAGCGCGACGAGTGGCGCGAGCTCCGGACCGTGGCTCGCGCCCGTGAGCGCCGCGCGCAACGGCATGTAGAGCCCGGCCCCTTTGGTGTCCGTCGCTGCGCCCACCGCCCGCACCCATGCCTTGAAGTCGGTTGCGTGCAATGCCCAGGCCGTGGTCGCGCTCACGAAGAATTCAGCGCCCGCCTGAAACAGGATCGCGAGCGCATCGTCGGCCATCGCGACGCCGGTCGCGACGACCATGCTCACGAGAGCTTCCGCATCCGGCGGGAACACGAGGTTGCCGCGCACGGCCGCCACGAATTCGCGCTGGCGGTCCAGCGCGCCGAGACGGTCGAGCACCGGACCGAGCCATGCCGCGAGATCATCGACGCTGGCGCGCGCGACGGCCTCGCGCTGCCAGTGACGCAGCTGCGCCTCGTCGAAGCGCGCTGCCGAATGGCTCACGTGCGCGAGGTCGAAGCGCGACGCCATCTCGCCTCGGTCGAGCCACTCGTCGCTGCCGCAGGCATGCCCAAGGCGCACCAGGTAGTTGGCCAGGGCCTCGGGCAGGTAGCCTTTGCGGCGCAGGTCGCGCAGGCTCGCCGCACCCTCGCGCTTCGACAGGGGCGCGCCGGCGGGCCCCAGCACCAGCGGCAGATGGCCATAACGCGGTGCCGGGAGCCCGAGGGATTCGAGCAGGAGAATCTGCCGCGGCGTATTCGCGAGGTGGTCATCGCCGCGCAGGACCAGCGTGATCCCCATGGCCGCGTCGTCCACCGCGTTGCTGAGGAAGAACGACGCGCTGCCGTCGGCACGCTGGATCACGAAGTCGCCGATGTCGTCGCTCGCGAAGCGCTGCATGCCATGCACGAGGTCCAGGAACTCGACGGAACGCCCCGACGGTACCCTGTAGCGCATCGCCACCTGTCGGCCCTCGCCCAAGCGACGTGCCACCTCCGCTCCCGACAGTGACGCGCAGGTTCCGGCATAACGCGGCGGCCGGCCCGCGGCGAGCATGGCGCGGCGGGACAGCTGCAGCTCCTCCGGCGAGCAGAAACAGGGATACGCGAGACCGCGCGCCGCGAGGTCCATCACCGCCGCGCGGTAAGCCCCGCCCCGTCCGCTCTGCCGATACGGCGCGTGCGGCCCGCCCACGTCGGGTCCCTCGGCCCACTCGAGGCCGAGCCAGCGCAGGTCGTCGAGCAGTTGCTGGAGGAGCCGCTCGTCGCTGCGCTCGGCATCCGTGTCCTCGATGCGCAGTACCAGGCGCCCGCCGCCTGCGCGCGCGGCCAGGTGATTGAAGAGCGCCGTACGGGCGTTCCCGAGGTGCAGATCGCCCGTCGGGCTCGGCGCGAAGCGCGTGACGGGCGCAGATCCTGGCGCGGAAGGCATGACCGCGTATCTTACCGGATCGACCCCGGCCGCCCGTGCGGCTCTGGCCGTAATGCCCGGTCCGACCGTAACATTGCGCACGGTGAAGACGCTCTTCGTCTCCGACCTGCACCTCGATCCGGCCAGCCCGGCGATTGCCCGCCAGTTCCTCGCGTTCCTCGCGGGCGAGGCTCGCTCGGCCGACGCCCTCTACATCCTCGGCGACCTGTTCGAGGCCTGGCTCGGCGACGACGACCCCGATCCCTCCGCCCGCGCGGTGGTGACCGCGCTGCGTCGACTCACCGACTCGGGCGTCGCCTGCCGCGTGATGCACGGCAATCGCGACTTTCTGATCGGTGAGCGGTTCTGCCAGGAGACGGGGGCGCGACTGCTGGACGACGCAACAGTCGTCGCGATCAACGACGAGCGGGCGCTCCTGATGCACGGCGACGCACTGTGCACCGACGACACGAGCTACCAGCGACTGCGACGCATCGTGCGGAATCCGCTGACGCAGTGGGTCTTCCGGCGCATGACGCTGAACCAGCGACGGCGCCTGGCTGAGAGGCTGCGCACCGGCAGCCGCATGCACGTCGGGGTGACGGCGCCGGAGATCATGGACGTCAATACAGCGGCGGTGCTGGATGCGTACCGCCGGTCCGGCGTGCGCGTCCTGATCCACGGTCACACGCATCGCCCGGCGGTGCACGACCTGTGCGTCGATGGCCAGCCGGCCAGGCGCATCGTCCTCGGCGACTGGTACACCCAGGGCAGCGTGCTCCAGTGGTCCGACAGTGGTCCAGAGCTGCGGACGCTGCGCCGCTGAACGATTGCGCCTCGACGCGGCGGGGGCCGATCACGGTCGGCCGCAGATGCAGCGCGACGCGGCAGGGCCGCAACCGGCGGCGCGCGGCGGGGAGTGCCCGCGAGTCAGGCCACCGTGCTGCCGAGCAGCTCGTCGATCCGCGCCACGATGTCCGCGGCGCTCGCCGGGCGGTCGCAGGGACGCTTCGCGAGCAGGGCTTCGAGCAACGGCTGCAGGTGCGAGGTCGCCTGCGGCAGCTGCGGAACCGCCGCATTCAGGTGCAGGTAGATCACCGCCATCGGCGACTCGGCCACGAACGGCTTCTGGCCGGTCACCATTTCGTGCAGGACGACACCCAGGCTGTAGAGATCGCTGCGTTCGTCGAGCGGCAGTCCCCGCCCCTGCTCCGGACTCATGTAGTGCGGGGTGCCGAAGATGGCGCCCGTGCCCGTGATGTCGCTCTCGAGGCCGAGCTGGCGCGCCAGCCCGAAGTCGATGAACGCCACGCTGCCGTCCTCGCGGAGCAGCACGTTCCCGGGCTTGACGTCGCGGTGCAGCACGCCGATCGCGTGCAGGGCGCCGAGCGCGGCGGAAAGCTGCCGCAGGTAACCGAGCGCCTCGCGCCAGTCCAGCGGCTCGCGCATCCGCGAGCGCAGGTCTCCGCCGGGGAAATACTCCATCGCGAGGTACACGTGGTCGTCCGCGACGCCGAGGTCGTAGATCCGCGCGATGTTCGGATGCTCGAGGTGGGCGACGAGGTCGAACTCACGGAGGAATCGGTCGAATGTCGTGTTGCCCTCGACGACGTCCGGGACCTGCCGGAAGATCTTGAGCACCCGCTGCTGCCCGGTCGACTGGAACTCAGCGAGGAACACGCTCGACGAGCCGCCCACGGCGAGCCGCCGCAGGCAGCGGTGGCCACGGATGCGCACCGAACCGAAGCGATCCGGCGCCGGCGGCTCGAGCGCCGCGCGCGAGGTGTGCGCCAGGACGTTCTGGCGCCGCGCCAGTGCGTTGCGCAGCACCGCGGCGAGCTGGGCATGCTCGAAGTCCGTGCGCACGAGCACGTGCGCGGCGCCGGACTGCAACGCCCGGTCGGCCACCGCGACGTCCGCCGGCGCGAAATACACGACCGGTGGGAATCCCGCCCGCTCGCACAGGTCCTCGAGCCATTCGAGGCCGCGTCCGTCCTGCACCTCGTGATCGAGCAGCACCGCGTCGTACGTCGCGCCGGTGAATCCCGACTGCAGGCGCCCTCGTGTCACGGGTTCGTACTCGGCTGGCAGCGCATCGCACCACTCGATCGTCACGTGATGCGCAAGCAGCTGCCGGTAATCCGGCCGATCGCTGACGATGAGCACCTTGAGCGTCATGCGATGCCCGTCACGCGCAGGCCGAGCACGAGGTCGCCGACGTTGGTGAGGGTCGGTCCCGTACAGAGGAGGTCCCCGGCGGCCGCGAGGAACCGTCCGGAGTCCGCTCGCACGAGGCAGTCACGCGCATCCAGGCCCTCGATCGCGCCGCGCTCGCAGGTGCCTCCGTCGACGAGACCGCCGGCGTCGCGCGTGACGCCGTCGACGCCGTCCGTTGCGGCCGCGAGCAGCCATGCATCGTCGCGACCCGCCAGCGCAATCGCCGCGCTCAAGGCGAGATGCTGGTTGCGCCCGCCGCAACCGGGCCGTGCCGGCAGCCGCACGGTCGACTCCCCGCCCCAGACGAGCAGCGTTCCGGGAGCGGAAGTGCCTGCCGCGCGCGCGAAGCGGCGCCCAAGGACATCCGCAGCGCCACCGAAGCTGCTGCGCGCAACCCGCGCGCAGTAGCCCCTCATCTCCGCGCAGGCGCTCGCGGCACGACACGCCTGCCGCACGTCGGCGACGATCCGATACGGCACCTGCGGCACCTGCACGCCGCGGCGCGGACGCGCAGCGTGCAGCAGTCCCGAGCCGATGATCGCGGGGTCGTTCCCCGGCACGTCGGAAATCATGAGAGCCAGCGCGCGCCGCGGGCCGGCGATTGCCGCCAGTCCGCCGCCCTTCAGTCTCGAGAGCGCACGCCGCCGCGCGTTCACCGCTTCGATGCCATCCCCCGAGGCGAGGGCGTCGAAGTTCAGGCGCTGCAATGCGGCGAGCCCGACTCCCGGAACCAGCGCCTCCACGAGGCTCGATGCGCCGCCAGAGATGAGAAACAGCAACTGCGCCTCCTTCGGCATCCCGGCGACGAACGCCTCGACCGCCTCGCCCGCGGCGAGGCTGCGCGCATCGGGCACCGGGTGGGTCGACTCGAGCACGCGAAACCGGCCGCAACGCCCGATCGCCGGCGGGCAGTATCCCGGCAGCGTCACGACGATTCCCGCCGACGCCCTGTCGGAGAGGACGTCCAGCACGCCCTCGAGCATCGAACCGGCGGCCTTCCCGATCGCGACCACGTGCCATTCGCCGGCCAGTCGTTCGGCCACCAGTTGCCGCCGCACGCAAAGCCGTGCATCCACGGCTGCGAGCCCCGCCTGCAGGCACTCGAGCAGCAGGCGCCGCGGATCGAGTCCGCGCCGCCGCTCAGGGCCCGCCAACGACCTTGAGCGACCCGCGCCCCGCCCCGGAAGCACTGCGCTCCGCCTTGGCCTGGTCGGAACGCTCCGACTGCAGGCGTGCCAGATACTCGGGCGTGATGTCCCCGGTCACGTACTCGCCGGAGAAACACGAGGTGTCGAATTCCGTCACGCGCGCGTCGTGGTGCCGGACCGCACGCACCAGATCCTCGAGGTCCTGGTAGATCAGCCAGTCGGCCCCGATGATGCGCGCGACCTCCTCCTCCGTCCGGCCCGCCGCGACCAGCTCGGACGCGGCCGGCATGTCGATGCCGTAGACGTTGGGGTGACGCACCGGCGGTGCCGCCGAGGCGAAGTACACGGTCCTCGCGCCAGCCTCCCGGGCGATGTCGATGATCTGCGCGGAGGTCGTGCCGCGCACGATGGAGTCGTCCACCAGCAGCACGTTCTTGCCGCGGAACTCGAGGTCGATGGCGTTCAGCTTGCTGCGTACCGACTTCGAGCGCATCTCCTGCCCGGGCATGATGAAGGTGCGGCCGATGTAGCGGTTCTTGATGAAGCCCTCGCGATACTTGACGCCGAGGAGTTGCGCGACCTGCAGGGCGCTGGTGCGGCTCGTGTCGGGAATCGGGATCACGACGTCGATGCCGTGCTCGGGACGCTCGCGCCGGATCTTTTCCGCGAGCAGTTCGCCCATGCGCAGGCGGGCCTTGTAGACCGAGATGTTGTCGATGATCGAGTCGGGCCGCGCGAAATAGACGTACTCGAAGATGCACGGCGTGTGGTGCGTCGTGGCCGCGCACTGCTGGGAGTGCAGCCGGCCGGTCTCGTCGATGTACACGGCCTCGCCGGGCCCGACATCGCGCAGCAGGCGGAAGCCGAGCTGGTCGAGCGCCACGCTTTCGGAAGCGAGCATGTATTCGCGCCCTCGCGGGCCCTCGCGCGTCCCGACGACCAGTGGGCGTATGCCGTTCGGGTCGCGGAAGCCGAGCACGCCGTGACCGAGGATCATCGCGACCACGGCGAACCCGCCGCGCACGCGGCGATAAACCGCGCTCAGCGCCGAGAAGATGTCCGAGGCCGAGGCGCGCGGCGTGCCGAAGCGCTGCAATTCGCTCGCCAGCACGTTGAGCAGCACCTCGGAATCCGACGAAGTGTTGAGGTGGCGCCGGTCCTCGCGGATCAGCACGTCGGCGAGTTCCGCGGCGTTCGTGAGGTTGCCGTTGTGCGCGAGGCAGATGCCGTACGGGGAATTGACGTAAAAGGGCTGGGCCTCCGCGGAGCTGTCGCAACCCGCCGTGGGATAGCGCACGTGGCCGATGCCGACGCTGCCCTTCAACTGCACCATGTGGCGCTGCTGGAAGACGTCACGCACGAGGCCGTTGTCCTTGCGCAGGAACAGTTCTCCCCCATGCGCGGTCATGATGCCCGCCGCGTCCTGCCCGCGATGCTGCAGCACCGTCAGGGCGTCATAGATCTGCTGGTTGGCGGGGCTGAAGCCGACGATGCCGACGATGCCGCACATGGCCTTGCCTCACGCTTCGGAAAGGGATTCCTGCACGACTTCGCGGCCGGTCTCCACGTAGCCGTCGAGGATGGAGGCCATCTCCATGCCGAGCGGCAGCAGCAGCGACTTCTTCCACCACGGCTCTGAATCCAGTTCGGCGGCCTTGGCGAGCATCACCGCGAATCCGACGATGACTGCGCCGCGCACCAGGCCGAAGACCGCACC
Source organism: Steroidobacteraceae bacterium (assembly GCA_018059685.1). Lineage (GTDB taxonomy): Bacteria > Pseudomonadota > Gammaproteobacteria > Steroidobacterales > Steroidobacteraceae > RPQJ01. The sequence continues at coordinate 8,650 of JAGOXN010000018.1, forward strand.
GAGCAGCCGGTCGACTCCGACCGTGAGACCCGAGCGCTGCACCAGGTAGCTCAGCAGGCCACCGACGATCCAGGCGACGACGACTACCGCGAGCAGCACGATCCCGCGTGCCGCCCAGGTCTGCAGTTCAGTGCCCGCCAGCGCGCCGCCCAGGTACGGGTAGAGCAGTTGGGAATACCGCCAGGCGAGCCACAGTCCGACCAGCCAGCCCAGCAATGCGACGGATTCGCGCAGGAATCCGCGCACGGAGCCGAACAGGATGGACAACAGCACGATGGCGGCAAGGATGAAGTCGACAGGCGTCATGCAGTTGTCGTCCGGCTCCGCGCGACCACGAGGGCCGCGATATTATCAGAGGCCCTTCAGTCGTTCGCCACGACCGCGGCGGGCAGGCCCCGTTCCTCGAGTTTCGCGGCCAATCGCTCGGCGTCGGCGCGGTCCGCCGCCGGGCCGACGCGCACTCGATGCAGTTCCTTGCCGGCGCGCCTGACCGAAGTCACATAGGACCGGTAGCCGGCGGACTCGAGTTCCTGCACCAGCTTGCGGGCGCTCGCCGGAGCGCCGAACGCCCCGACCTGTACGGCCCACCCACCCTGGTCCGGCGTCGCGGCCGCCGCGATCGCGGGCTCGGGCGCCGCCTGCGGAGGTGTGACCGGCGCGGGTGCAGGCACGGGCTTCGTCTCGGGCTCGACGGTCACCGGTGCCGGCGCGGATCCTGCCTCGCGCGCGACGACCGCCGCCTGCGCGTCCTTCGCCGGCGCAGACTCCCATGCCGGGCGTTCGGGGCTGCTCGCACGGCGCACGGGATCTTCCGCCGGCAGCCCGCCGATGACTGACGGGGCGGGGGACCGCTCGGGCGCCGGCTGCGCAACGCCGCCCGGAGATCCACCGAGTTCGATGGTCACCGAACGCGTGCTGCGCTGACCCTTGACATCGACCGGTGCCTGTTCCGACGGCTTGCGTCCGGTCAGCAGTTCCGGTACCAGCAGCACTGCGATCGCAACCAGCACGGCGGCACCAATCAACCTGGCCTTCAGTTGTCGATCCATGGGCGCGAAATTATACGCACCGCGCCCACGAACCGCCGTGAGCCGTGGCACCCGGCCGCAGGCGCGCGAGCGCGGGGCCGACGGTCAGGAACGACCCGAAGACCACGATGCGATCGCCACTGCTCGCCTCCCGCTCCGCCCGTGCCATCGCCGTCGCCACGGTTCCACCCCGGGCCATCTCGATGCCCGCACCGCGGGCACGATCGGCGAGCGCGGCATCGCCGAGCGAGCGCGGGCCATCCGTGCCGGCTGCGATCCAGCGATCGACCCGGTCGCGAAGTTGCGCGACGACCGCCGCGACGTCCTTGTCCGCGAGCATGCCGCAGATCGCGATCGTTCGACCCCGGGCCGGGTAGCGTGCGAGGTTCTCCGCCAGGACGCGCGCGGCGGCGGGGTTGTGCGCCACATCGAGCACCCACTCGACGCCCGCGTCGCCAACAATGCGCTCGAATCGCCCCGGCAGCCGCGCCGTGCACAGGCCGAGTTCGATCGCTGCGCGGTCAACGGGCAGGCGATCGGCCAGCGCGCGCAACACGGCGGCGGCAATCGCGGCATTCGCGACCTGCGACGACCCGGCCAGTGCCGGCGCGGGCAGCCCCTTCAGTGCTCCCGCCACGTCGCGATAGTCCCATCGGCCATCCGCGCGCTCGACGCCGTCGAAATCACGCCCGCGGATCAGCAATCGGGCACCGATCTCGCGGGCATGCGCGACGAGGGTGGCTGGAGGCGGCACGGCGCCGCAGATCGCCGGTCGCGCCTTGCGGAAGATGCCGGCCTTCTCGCGCGCAATGGACTCCTCGTCGGGGCCGAGCCACTCGAGGTGATCCAGCCCGACGGACGTCACGACGGCCACGTCCGCATCCACCACGTTGACGGCATCGAGGCGCCCCCCCATGCCGACTTCGAGTACGACCAGGTCGGGTACGGCCGTCTCGAAGACGAGCAGTGCGGCCAGTGCATTGAATTCGAAGAACGTGAGCGAGTCCCGACCGAGCGCATCCGCGATGCGCTCGAAGGCTGCGACCAGTGACGCCTCCGCAGCCATGCAGCCATCGACGCGGATGCGTTCGCGATAGTCGACGAGGTGCGGCGAGGTAAACGTCGCGACCCGGTGGCCGCCCGCGCGGGCCATCGCCTCGAGCAGCGCGACACAGGATCCCTTGCCGTTCGTGCCGCCGACCGTCACGACCGGTTGAACCGGCGGGCGCCAGCCGGTGCGGGCGAGCACGCGCGAGACGCGCCCGAGCCCGAGCTCGATCGCCTGCGGATGCAGGCCCTGCTGCCACTCGAGCCATTCACGGAGGCTCGCGAACCGGATGCCGCCCGGCATCTCAGGCGGACTCGGCCGTCGTCTCCGGCGGGGCACGGCCGGTCAGGAGCGCGAGTACGGCTGCGATGCGGTCGCGCATGTCGCGACGATCGACGATCTGGTCGATCGCGCCGTGCATCAGGAGGAACTCGCTGCGCTGGAAGCCTTCCGGAAGGGTCTCACGGACCGTCTGCTGGATGACCCGCGGCCCGGCGAAACCGATCAGGGCGCGCGGCTCGGCGAGGTTGAGGTCGCCGAGCATCGCGAGGCTCGCCGAGACGCCGCCGGTGGTCGGATCGGTCAGCACCGAGACGAACGGCAGGCGTTCCTGCGCCATGCGCGCGAGCGCTGCACTGGTCTTGCTCATCTGCAGCAGTGACAGCAGGCCTTCCTGCATGCGCGCGCCCCCGCTCGACGAGAAGCAGACGAACGGCAGACGTTGAGCGATGCAGTGCTCTGCGCCGCGCACGAACCTCTCGCCCACGACCGAACCCATGGACCCGCCCAGGAAACGGAACTCGAAGGCGCAGGCAACGACGTCGATGCCCTTGACGGCGCCCGACATCACGACGAGCGCATCCTTCTCGCCCGTGTGCTTCTGCGCCGCGGCCAGCCGGTCGCGGTACTTCTTGCTGTCGCGGAAACGCAGCGGATCCTCGGGCTCGACGCCGATGGCGAGTTCGTGCTGCGAGCCCTCATCGAGGAAACGGCTCAGCCGGTCGCGCGCGCCGATCCGCATGTGGTGGCTGCACTTCGGGCACACCTGGAGATTGCGATCCAGTTCGGCGCGGTAGAGGACCGCGTCGCAAGCCGGGCACTTGATCCACAGCCCTTCCGGGACCGAGCGGGTGCGCCGCTCCGTCTTGATCCGGGACGGCATGATCTTCTCGAACCACGTCACGAGTCGGTTCCTCGGGATGCGGACGATAGTCTACCGCAAGCGCGCGCCTGCGACGGCAGGCCGAACTCACCAGGGTAATCGACGCCGGCGAAATAGAGTCCCTGTGGCGGCGCCGTGACGCCGGCCTGCCGGCGGTCACGCGCGGCGAGGACTTCCGCCGCCCAGCCGACCGGCCGGTCGCCGGTGCCAATCGCGAGCAACACGCCGGCGATGTTGCGCACCATGTGGTGCAGGAAAGCGTTGGCCGTGACCCGGATCTCCGTGGTCTCCTCGCGCGACTCGATCAGCACCTGCATCACCCGGCGCACCGGCGTCGAGGACTGGCACTCTGCGGCCCGGAACGACGAGAAATCGTGCTCCCCGATGAACGCACGCGAGGCCTCCAGCATCGAGGCCGCGTCGAGCGGACGGCGCATCCAGCAGACGCGCGCGCGGTCGAGCGCCGGGCGCACGCGCCGGCTCAGGATCCGGTAGAGGTACGTGCGCGAACTCGCGCTGAAGCGTGCGTGGAAAGAGTCCGGCACGTCCCGGGCCCAGAGGATGCTGATGTCCGGCGGACTGGCGGCACTGGCGCCGAGCACCCACGCCTGCAGGGGACGCGTCGCGGTGCTTTCGAAGTGCGCGACCTGCATCAGCGCATGCACCCCGGCGTCGGTGCGGCCGGCCGCGGTCAGGCGGATATCGTGGCCGGCCACGCCGGTGAGGGCACGCTGCAGCTCGCCCTGCACGCTGCGCGCGTGGGCCTGGACCTGCCAGCCGGCGTACGCCGACCCGTCGTACTCGATGCCGAGCGCGATCCGCGCCATCTGCCCGTCAGGGCAGGCCGGCGATCAGCCGTTCGGCTTCCTGCTTCTGGACCGCGCTGCCCTCGCTCAACACCTCGTCGAGGATACTGCGGGCCCCCTCCGGATCGCCCATGTCGATGTACGCGCGCGCCAGGTCGAGCTTCGTACCCACCTCGCTCATGGTGGTCGCCTCCGTGTCCATGGCGAACGCAGCGTCGACGGTGTCGCCGTCGGCGCCCTCCGGAAGCATTGCCGTCTCGAGCGTGGGCAACTCCCCCGTCATTTCCAGCGCTTCCAGCTGCGCCGTCGCATCGTCGAGCTTCGCTACGGGCATCGTTGCCGTGATGTCGCGACGCAGGATGCTGGTCGAACTCAGGAGATCCTCCTCGGGCTCGGCGGCCGCGGCGGGCGGCTGCTTGAGATTCGGGCTCTCGACCGTGTCTTCGACCACGGCCTTTGCCGGCGGGGCAAAGATCTCGTCATCGAGCCCCTGCAGGTCACCGACCTCGATGCCGAGGTCCTCGATCGACATTTCCGCAGTCGGCTCATCGGCCGCCGACGCAGCCCTGACGCGCTTGGCCTCGATGGTGGTCGCGACCGAGCGCGTCACTTCGGCGCCGCGCAGCGGCTCGTCGAGGATGAAGTCGATGCCCGTGTCCTCCGAAACCTGCGGGTTTTCGGCGGTGAGCTCGAGATCCGGCGCGAACGCCGTGGTCCGGGCGCCGATGTCGAGGTCGATCGTGCCGCTGTCCGCGTGCAGCTCCATGTCCAGGTCGCCCGCGGCGACACCCGCCACCGGCGCCGCCCCTCCGGCAAAAAGCGGATCGTCCGGCGCGATCTGCTTGCCCATGATCCGGACCTTGTCCCACTCGCCTGGAGACGAATCGGCACCGGTCGGCTGCATCTCGCGCGCCAGTGCGAGGAACCGGTCGCGATTGCCCCAGACGAAGAAGATCTCGAGGAGCTTCAGCTTGAGATCCCGACGATGTGGCTCGCGCTTGGCGGCGAGCTGGACCAGATCCGCAGCCTGGTCGTACAGCCCGTAGGCCATGTGGAAGTCCGCCTCGGCCAGCGGATCACCCGCCTCGACGCTCAGCTGCCCCTCGCCCGAGATCGTGTCCTCGATCGATGCCGGCCGGCGGGCCGCCTCGGCGACCGGCGGCACGACCGGCGCAAGCCGGGCGGGCGTCGGTTCAGCCGGCCTCCGCTCCTCGACGAGGATGTCCGCCTCGCGCGGCCGTGGTGCGACTGCAGGCGCCCGGGCCCGCAGGTCACTGGTTCCCGGCCGGCCAAGGGCTTCCTCGAGGTGCTCGTGCGCCGCCCCACCGGTGCGGCGACTGCGTCTGAACAGGACGAGCGCAAGGACCGCTGCAATCAGGCCCAGGGCGATCCACCAGTAGCCGGACAGTCGCTCCCACAGGGATGGCCCGGCCTCGGGCTTCGGCGCCGGGGCCTCTGCCGCAGTCCCCGGCTCTGCTGCGGGCTGTTCGGCAACCGGGGCAGGTGGTGCGGCGGGCGGCGCCGCCTCGGCCGGCGCTTCCCCGGCAGGCGCTTCTGCGACGGGCGGCACCTCGCCGGGAGCCGCGAGCGCGGGTCCCTCGGCCGCAGGGGCCGCTGCCTGGCCCTGCAGGGTCGCGAGTTCCGCGTTCCTCACTTCGAGCAAGCGACGCGCTTCCGCAAGCTCGCGCTCGAGCTGCTCGACGCGCGACTGGAGCACGGTCGATTCGGCACCGGCCGGAGCGGCCGCGGCAGGAGCCGTGGCGGTGGATGCGGCCGCGGTGCCCTGTTCGGGCGTGACGAGCCGCAGACGGCCGCTGTCGGCACCCGACTCCGCCGATGGCGTCCCTTCCCGCCAGAGGCGGTACTGGCGCGCCACTTCAGCTGCGGCATCCGCGGCCGGGATCGCTGCGATTTCCCCCTGCGCCGGGATGCGCAACTGACTTCCAGCGCGCAGGACATTGATGTTGCCGCCAAACGCCTCCGGATTCGACTGGTAGATCGCGACCATGGCCCGGTTCACGTCGGACCGCGAGCCCGGGTTGGCGTCGCTGGCAATGCGCCACAGCGTGTCGTTGGGCTGGACGCGGTACGAACTCCCCGGCTCGATGGTCGCCGCGGCGACGGCTGCCGGCGCCGGCCGTGGCGGGCGCGCCTCGGTCCGTACGGGGGGTGCCTCGACCGGCTGCGCGCGCGAGACGGGTGCCGGCGTGACGGCGCGGGGGGTCGCCACGGCGGGTTCGGGCGTCTCCGCCGCCGGTGCGAAGACCGGCGGGTCGAGCAGCACGGTGTACTCGCGCAGCAGGCGCCCGCGCGGCCAGTTGGCCTCGACCAGCAGCGTGACGAACGGTTCCGTGACCGGCTTTGGCGAGGTAACGCGCAGGACGTCCCGGCCATCTGCGCCCCGCACGACGCGGAACGAAAATTCCGACAGGTAGGAGGGCCGGTCGAGCCCATACCTCGCGAACGTGTCGTTCGAGGCGAGCGAGGCACGCAAGGCCGCGAGGTCCTCCGCCGCGGCGGATACGAGCTCGATTTCCGCGTCGAATGGCTGGTTCAGGGCCGAATTCAGGCGAATCTCGCCCAGTCCGAGCGCCTGCAGCGCGGCTGGCGACAGTAGAGCGCTCATCAGCAGAACGCGGCGGACAGCTGTCTTCATCGGGGCTCCCTGGCAAGCCATGCGCACGCCCTGACCGGCCCGTCGGCCGCCGGGGCAAGCTCACGTGGTTTCTGCAAATTGGACATAACTATAGCCGACCGCTACAACCCGCGGGCAAGGTCCGGCGGGAAATCGTCACTTTGTAACGTTTCGCGGCCGGCCGTGGGCGGACGCGACGCACAGTTCCGCCGTAGTGCACGGACTCAGGCCGGCCGCGTGATGACGGGGGTCGTCGGACGCACGTGGGCATTCTGACCCCGGTGCCGCAGGAAGTGGTCCGCCAGCACGAGCGCCATCATCGCCTCCGCTATCGGTACTGCGCGCATGCCGACACAGGGATCGTGACGCCCTGTCGTACTCACCTCCACCGGCTGCCCATGCACGTCGATCGTCCGGCCCGGCGTCGCGATGCTCGAGGTGGGTTTGAGTGCGATGCTCACGACGATGTCCTGGCCCGAGGAAATCCCGCCGAGCGTACCCCCGGCGTGGTTCGAGAGGAATCCGCCTGGCGTCAGCTCGTCGCGATGCTGCGAGCCACGCTGCTCGACCACGCGGAATCCGTCCCCGATCTCGACTCCCTTGACTGCGTTGATGCCCATCATCGCGTGCGCGAGGTCGGCGTCGATGCGATCGAACACGGGTTCACCGAGGCCGGGCGGCACGCCCTGCGCGACCACCGTGACACGCGCGCCGACCGAGTCGCCGTCGCGCCGCAGTCCGTCGATCAGGGCCTCGAGGTCACCGACACGCGACGGGTCCGGGCAGAAGAACGGATTGCGGTCGATCTCCGCGAGATCGCGCGGCTCGATGCACACCGGGCCGGCCTGCGACAGGTATCCGCAAATCGAGACCCCGGCGTGCACCGCCAGCAACTTGCGCGCGATCGCGCCCGCAGCGACGCGCATCACCGTTTCGCGCGCGGAGGAGCGTCCGCCGCCGCGATAGTCGCGGAAGCCATACTTCTGCTGGTAGGTGTAGTCGGCGTGGCCGGGACGGAAACGATCCTTGATCTTCTCGTAGTCGTAGGAGCGCTGGTCCTCGTTCCCGACGAGGAGCCCGATCGGCGTACCGGTCGTGCGGCCCTCGAAAAGGCCGGAAAGGATGCGAACGGTGTCCGGCTCGCGGCGCTGGCTCGTGTAGCGCGACGTCCCCGAGCGGCGCCGGTCCACGTCGCGCTGGATGTCCTCCTCCGCGAGTTCGAGCCCGGGTGGGCAACCATCGACGATGCAGCCGAGCGCGGGACCGTGGCTCTCGCCGAAGGTCGTCACCGTGAAGGCGTGGCCAAAGGTGTTACCCGACATGCGCGCTCCCGGCCGCTCCGGGCCTACAGGTCGCTGGCCTTGAGCATGAACACTCCACCGCCTCCGCGCGCGAACTCGAGCCACAGGAACGGCAGCCGCGGGAACGCTTCCTGCAGCCGCCGGTCGCTGTCGCCCACTTCCACGAAAAGGATGCCGTGCGGTTCCAGATGCGCCGCGGCGCCCGCCAGGATGCGGCGCACGACGTCGAGGCCGTCCGTGCCGGCGCGCAGCGCGATGTCGGGTTCATGGCGGTACTCCTCGGGCAGCTCCTGCATTTCCCCGTCGCTCACGTACGGCGGATTCGCGACGACGAGGTCGTAGCGCGCGGTGCCGACGGGCCCGTAGACGTCTCCCCGCAGCAGTCGCACCCGGTCCCGCATGCCATGCCGCGCGACATTGCGACGCGCGACGGCCAGTGCGTCCGGCGAGACGTCGACCGCGTCGACTTCCGACCCGGGGAACGCCACGGCACAGGCGATCGCGATGCAGCCCGAGCCGGTGCCGATGTCGAGGATACGACGCACCTGCGCGGACTCGATCCACGGCGCGAACCGGGCGTCGATCAACTCGGCAAACGGCGAGCGCGGTACGATCACGCGTTCGTCGACCTCGAACTCGAGGCCCGCGAACCACATCCGGCCCATCAGGTAGGCGGCGGGCACCCGCCGCGCGATCCGTTCCCTGAACGCCGCGCGCACGCGCCGCGTCGCGTCGGCTGCCGGCCGGTCGTCATAGACCTCGCCGGCACGGGCATGATCGAGGTCGAGCACGTGGAAGACCAGTGCGGCAGCCTCGTCCCGGGCGTTGTCCATGCCGTGCCCGAAAGCGAGGCCCGCACGCTCGAACTGTCCGGCACCCTGGGCGATCAGCTCGGCGACCGTCGGCGCCGCCGGCCGCTGCGCGGCCCGGGCAGGACGGTTCGTGACGTCGGGTGTCGTCATTGTGGGATAATTCCGCTTTCTCGCAATCTGCATGCAACGGAGCCCGTCCCGACCATGGCCGCACGCCCCCTCAGGATCGGGATCCTGGCGATTGTAGCGTTTGCGGCCGGACTGTTCCTCGCCCGCCTGCTCTTCCCGCTCCCCGCCGAGCGACCTCAGACCGAGCGGGCTTCCGTGCTGCCATCGCCGCGCGAACTGCCGGCGCTGGAACTGCGGGACCAGGACGGACGGCCGCTCGGCGCGGATTTCTTCCGGAGCCATTGGACGTTCGTCTTCTTCGGTTTCACGCAGTGTCCCGACATCTGCCCGACCACGCTCGCGACGCTCGCGCAGACGGTCAAGCAGCTGGCCGACCTGCCCCCGGGTCAGCGCCCGCGCGTGCTGCTCGTGAGCGTCGACCCGGAGCGTGACGACCCGGCGCGACTCGCCGCCTACGTCCGGTTCTTCGATCCTGCGTTCCTGGCCGCCACCGGCAGCGCGCAGGCCGTCGCCGATGCCGCGGCCGCGTTTGGCGTACCGTACGCCAGGGTCTCGCTGCCCGACGGTGGCTACACCATGGATCACGGCGCCGGCATCTTCGTCGTCGGCCCCGGCGGGGGAATCGTGGCTTACTCGTCCGGTCCACACGATGCCGGCATCCTGGCCCGCGATTTCCGCAAGGTGCGTGCCTACGCGGGGGGCGGGTGACCGTCGAGGAGCCGCCCCGGGCGGCCGAAGCACCGAGCGCGGCGGACCGTGCGTTCGCGCTGCTGCAAAGCCTGCTGCCGAGGCATGCGCTCTCGCGCGCCATGCACGGAGTGGCGCGCAGTACGCGCCCGGCCGTGCGCCGCAACCTGATCCGCTTCGTCCTGCGGGCCTATCCGACGATCGACCTGCGCGAGGCCGTCGAACCGGATCCTCATGCATATCCCTCGTTCAACGCGTTCTTCACCCGGGCACTGCGCGCCGGCGCACGCACGATTGCCCCGGGACCGGACGAGGTTGCGGCGCCGGTCGACGGTACGGTGAGCCAGCGCGGCATCGTCGAGGACGGCCAGCTGCTGCAGGCGAAAGGCGTGCGCTACACGGTCGCCGCGCTGCTCGCCGATTCCGGCGCCACCGCGCGCTACGCGGGCGGGGCGTTCGCGTGCATCTACCTCGCGCCCCATGACTACCACCGCATCCACATGCCGCTCGCGGGCCGGCTCGACGCCACGCGGTACGTGCCCGGGGACTTCTTCAGCGTGAACGCCGCGACCACGCGCACCGTGCCGGAACTCTTCGCCCGCAACGAGCGGGTCGTTTGCGAGTTCGACACCACGCTCGGGCCGCTGGCCATGGTGCTGGTCGGTGCGTTGTTCGTCGGCAGCCTCGAAACCGTTCACGCGGGCGAGATCAACCCGCCCGGCACGCGCGGCGGCGCAGTGCGCCGCATCGACGCCGGACTCGGCACGCAGTTCGCGAAGGGCGCGGAACTCGGCCGGTTCAACATGGGCTCGACGGTGATCGTCGTCCTCGGCAACCGGGGCGTCCGCTTCGCCGAGCGGTTCGTCGCCGGCGCGACCATCCGCATGGGACAGCCGATCGCAAAGGTGGGCTGACGATCGTGTCGTCCGCGGACTGGCGGCCGGTAGCCTCTCTCGCGACGCTGCGCCTGCGCGCGCAGCTGCTGCGGGCCGTGCGCGCCCACTTCGCCACGAGCATTGCGCTCGAGGTCGAGACGCCCGTGCTCGTCGGCTCGCCCGTCACGGACCTGCACCTGGAATCGCTCGCAGTCCATCGCACCGATGGCGCGCGCATCGGGTTCCTGCACACGTCGCCCGAGTACGCGATGAAGCGGCTGCTGTGCGCCGGCGCGCCCGACATCTTCCAGGTCACGCACGTCTTCCGTGAGGGCGAGCGTGGCCGCCGGCACAACCCCGAGTTCACGATGGTCGAGTGGTACCGGCTCGGCATCGACCACCACGAGCTCATGGACGACGTCGAGCGGCTGCTGCGCCAGCTGCTCGAGCCACATGTCCCGGTGGGCCCGACACGGCGCGTGACCTATGCGGAGGCGTTTCGCGAGACACTCGGCCTCGATCCCCTCGCCTGCCCGACCGCGGACATTGCCGTGGCGCTCGAGCGACACGGCGCGAGCGTGCCGGCCTCGGCCGCGAACGAGCGCGACTCGCTGCTCGACCTCGCCATGGCGACGATCGTCGCAGCTGCGTTCCCGGACGACCGCATCACGTTCCTTTACGACTTCCCCGCCTCGCAGGCCGCGCTCGCGCAGGTACGCGGCACCGTCGCCTCGCGCTTCGAGGCGTTCTGGGGCGCGCTCGAACTGGCGAACGGGTTCCACGAGCTCGGCGACGCCGTCGAGCAGGCGCGGCGCTTCGAGGCGGACGGCGCGGAACGCCGGCGACGCGGCCTGCCCGACCGCGCGGACGACGCGCGCTTCATTGCTGCACTCGCCGCCGGCCTGCCGCCCTGCGCCGGCGTGGCGCTCGGCTTCGATCGCGTGGCGATGATCGCGGCCGGTGCCGCGAGCATCGACGAGGTCCTCGCTTTTCCCGTCGAGCGCGCCTGACGGAGCGCACGCAGGCCATGCACGAGCTGCACCGATTGCCCGACGACAAGGCCGCCGCCTATGCGGAACTCGAGCGATCGCTCCGCGCGCTTCTCGACGGCGAGCCGGACCTCGTCGCCTGCGCGGCCAACACGGCTGCGCTGCTTTACTGGAGCCTGCCGCAGCTCAACTGGGCCGGGTTCTATCTCGTCGAGCCCGCTTCCGGCGACCTCGTGCTCGGCCCCTTCCAGGGCAAGCCCGCGTGCGTGCGCATCGCGCCGGGCAAGGGTGTGTGCGGCACTGCAGCCGCACGGCGCGAGACGGTGGTGGTGCCGGACGTGCACGCATTCCCGGGCCACATCGCGTGCGACCCGGCGTCGAACTCGGAGATCGTCGTGCCGATCGTCGACGGCAAGCACCTCCTCGGCGTGCTCGATCTCGACAGTCCCGTGACGGGACGCTTCGACGAGGTCGATGCGCGCGGGCTCGAGGCCCTCGTGCGCGTGTTCGTTGCCGCGATTCGACGCCGCTGAGCCGACTCAGCCCTTGCCGCGTGAGAGATACGCACCGGTGCGCGTGTCGACGCGAATGACCTCGCCCTCGCTGATGAAGAGCGGCACGCGGACCATGGCGC
>JAGOXN010000148.1 GCA_018059685.1 Steroidobacteraceae bacterium
ACTCGATCACCTGCTGCATGAAGTCGCGGGTGGCCGCGCCGGTCTCGAGGTCGTTCTTGAAGAACGGATACAGCAGCTGGTCGAGTCGGCCGAGCGACACCGAGTGCCCGTTCGATTCGATCTGCACGAGACTCCACGAGAAATGCAGGAGCTGGAACGCCTGCCAGAACGTGCGCGGCGGATTCTCGGCGATCCACTCGCAGTTCGCCGCAATCTGGCGCAGCTCCTTGCGGCGCTCACCCTGCGCATCGCGCGCCTGGTCCGCCGCCAGCTTGGCATAGCGGCGGATGTAGTCGCTCGCCGCGCCGAGGGTGATCAGCTGCGCGCGGTGGAAGGTCCGCTTCTGTTCGCTGTCCGGGTCCGCGGCGTCGAGCGCCGCCATGCGCGCCTCGACGTCCCGGCGCAGCCCACCGTAGCCCTGTTCCAGCAGGCGTGCGTAATCCGGCACGAGGTGGCCGACGCCCGCGATGTGGTAGAGGCTCGTGGAGTACAGCATGATGCCCATGAAGTCGCCCTTCATCTCCTCGGGCGTCATCCGGGCGAGCATCGCGTCCGACAGCGTGCGGCCGCGCCAGTAGTCCGCGATGCCGAGCAGCTTCTGTTCGGTCGCGTCGTCGTATTCGTAGCGGTTGTGTGGCCGCTTCCGCATGGGAATCTCGCGCATTTCGCGCTCGATCCACGAGTAGGAGAATTCTGGATAGATCGGGCAGGACTTCGGCGGCGCCGCGCTGTCGCCGACCAGCAACTGGTCGCGGACGATGTGCAGCTGCACGTTGCGCAGCACGTGCGCGAGCGCCTCGGCCACTTTGATCAGCTGCGGCTCGGCATCGTGTTTCTGGTACGCCTCCGTGACGAGCAGGGCCCGCTCGGCGTCCACCGTGTAGGGACACTCGTCCAGGTACCAGTTGCGCAAGCGGTTGATCCGCGCATGAGGGGATGGGTTGTCCACGACACCGGAGACACCGACACCCCAGCTGTCCTCGTCGAATCCCACCTTGCCCAGAGACGTGACCGTGCTGCTCTGGAACAGGCTTTCGGCTGCCGCTGCCATGTTCGTCTCCCCGTCTGTTGCTGCCTCGATAGGTTGAAGTTTGCGAAATGCACCCCGGCTCAGTATTGTGAATTGGCGACAACTCAATTGTATTTTGCGACAAGGCGGCACACGCCCAGGGGGATGCCCGGATGTCCCGGGTGCGGCAGGTTGGCACGGTCGGGGACGCGCCCATCCGCATCGCGGCGCTGCTCGGCTTCGATCGCCTGGTGGGCACGCTCGGCGGCGACCCGCGGCCATTGCTCGAGTCCGCCGGCATCCCCTCGAGCGCCTTCCGCTCGCCGGACAATCGAATTTCCTACGGCGCGATGATCGAGTTGCTGGAGAAAGCGGCGGCGGAACTCGATTGCCCGGACTTCGGCCTCCGGCTGTCGGCGTACCAGGACATCAACATCCTGGGGCCGGCCGCGATGATCGCACTGTATTCCGACACGGTCGGCGACTGCCTCGACGCCATCTCGAACTTCTTTTTCGTCCATACGCGTGGTGCCAACGTCCGGCTCGTACGCTCCGATGGCGGCGAAAGCCGTCTCTGCTTCGAGGTACTGATCGCGCGACTGCACGCCAAGCGGCAGATCAATGAACTCAGCCTCGGCATCGGTCAACGCCTGCTCGAGATGCTGATTTCACCCGCCTTCCGCTCGGCACGGGTCGAGTTCACTCACAGCCGGCCGGACGACCCGCGACCATTGCAGCGGCGCTTCGGCCGGAACCTCGAGTTCGACCATCCAGTCAACGCGTTCTCGGTGCCGAACGAAGCCCTCGGTCGGCCGGTCCCCACGGCCAACCGCGAATTCAGGCAGGTCGCCGTCGACTACGTGCGCGAGCACCTGGGCGATGCCGAGGAGAATCGCGTCCGGCGAGTCGTCGTCCTTGCGCACCACCTGTTGCCGACCGGCCGGTGCTCACTCGCGACGATCGCCGAAGTGCTCGGTATCCACCCGCGAAGCCTGCAGCGCGAGTTGCGCGCGGAAGGGCAGGACTTTCGCGGGATCCTCGACCAGGTTCGTCGCGAACTGGTCGTGGACTACCTGGGCGACACGCGTGCCAGTCTCGGACAAATCGCCGCAATGCTCGGTTATCGGGACCAGGCGGCATTCAACAATGCCTTTCAACGCTGGTACGGATCGTCGCCCGGGCGCTGGCGCGCGTCGCGACGGCAGACTGGCCGCGCTGGAATGACCAACGCCGGGACGGACGTGTAACGGGGCTCTTGCGTTGGCACCACCGGTCGACGCGGTTCCCGAGAGCCCGCCGGCCACAACCGGAGCCAGCTCCAGATCGTCGAGTTGGAAGTGGCAGACACAAGCGGACCAGATCACCGGGAGCGCACTCTGACATGCTCACCATGCCCGCGGGGAAGGGGCTGCAGTTCGCCGGGCAATGCAGGACGGAGTCGAGCCGTGGACGCGCGGATTCTCAGCGATGCCGTCGCAAGGCGCGGAGAAACTCTTCGTAATGCCCGGTGTGCCCTTCAGTGACCGAACAGCGCCGCACGACGTCAAGATCGACGTCTTGCGATGCGGTCACCGCCACCGCCTGATCGAGCGACTGACGGTCTCGCCAATGGTAGAAAGCGGCGAGCCGATCGGTGTCGAAGCATCCAAAGCCATTACAGGGCCTTGCCACTGCGTCGCGGCCGAGCGCGTCGACGAATGTACGCCTGTTGCTCCCGGGGCGGCAGCACTTCGGCGGTTGCTGCACCGACTCCCTGCCCGGCCCCGGTGACCAGCGCTACCTTGCCTTTCACGTCGCACATCGGGAATCTCCCCTTTCGTAATGGAACGCTCCTCGCCAAAGCGACCCGCCGCGATCAGGCCGAGACAAGGAACCGCAGCGCCCGTTCATTGACCAGTTCTGGCTTCTCAACCCAGAAAAAGTGGCCGGCGTCTGCAACTCGCTCGACGGCCGACCCCGGACCCAGCAATTGTGGGATTGCCTCGAAGGCTATGGCGTCGAGTCCGAAGCAGCCGTCCCGGGTGCCATGAAGGTACAGGACGGGCTGCGGAACAGGGCGACCGCAGAGGGCTCCCTGCTCCTGGACCCACTCGGCGGAACCAAACCGCGCTGGTGCAAAGCAGTGGCGGTAGTACCCCAAGGCGGCCTTCAGGTTCGCAGGATGTCCGAGGCATTCCTTCACCTTCGCAAGGTCGAATGCCGCATCGTAGCCAGGCGACCAGTCACTCCACAGTCCGTCGAGAAACGTCATGTTGTCCGCTGCGACGATGGTGTCGGCAAACGCCATCTGGAACAGCCAGAGGTAGAACGAGCGCTTCAGTTGCAGGTAACCGAATTCGGCGCACCCGAACGGCGGCACACTGCCGATCACGGCACGACGCCAGCGAGTGGGACTGGCCGCGAGCGCGCCCCAGCCCGCGATGGCGCCCCAGTCGTGCGCGATGAGTACCGCGTTACCGTCCCCGCCAAGAGCCGCGTGCAGGGCGTTCGGGTCATTCGTCAGCGCCTGCGTAGAGAAATCGCCGTCGGCCGGAATCCCGGTTGGTGCATATCCCCGCATGAACGGCGCAACCGCCCGAAATCCCGCCTGCGCCAGTTCCGGGAGCAGATGTCGATAAGTCCAAGGCGAGTCCGGAAACCCGTGCAGACATAGCGCCAATGGTCCCGCTCCGACCTCCAGGTACTGAAATTCGATGCCGTTCGCCTGCACTGAGCCGCAACTGAAGTGCGGCGTTGTGCCAGCGGTTCCGTTCGCGTCAAGACTGGTCATTGTCTTTTTCCTTGCGGTCCCAATGCCGGCGGCCATACCCCTCCCACGCCCACGATGTTCGCGCGGCCGGCGCTTGGGCCAACGGGCGGGCGCTGGTGATGGCGAGCGTCCTGCGACGAGTCGGCCGCCGCAACGAGCTCGTCGAACGCCTTGCGCAGGCAGTCGGCGAAGAACCCCGGAATTTCTGGTCGCAGTACGGGTTGCAGCGGGTCGCCACGCCTCCTGATCGCGGGCATCTCATGACGCCTGCTCAGCCGGCATCCGCGACGACACGCAGTCGCGCAGGGTCAATCACGGTCAGTGACCGGTAACCAACCGTCACGAGTCGACGGTTCGCGAACTCTCTGACGACGCGGCTGAACGTCTTCCTCGAGACGTTGCAGAGCATGGCGAACTCGGTCTGCGAAGCAGGGATCTCGATCGCCTGGCCAGCCTTCAGGCTCGACGCCCAGCGCCAGCCGGCCAGGCGGAGCAGGACGGCCGCGCAGCGCGCTGAGGCATCCCGAATCAGGAGGTCGGCGGCGCCCTGCGCTGCGAGCTCCGTCCAATACACCGCGTCGCGCCCGAGTTCGGCGAACCAGGCCGGGTGACGTCGAAGCAGTGCCCGCAGATCATTGCCCGGCACGCGCAGGAGCTCCACGTCCGTCCTGGCGACCGCGGTAATGCGCCGCCTCTGATCGACCAGTGCGGCAAACGTACCAAACCATTCTCCCGGCCATAGCATGTGCACAAGCATTGCATCCGGGTGTGTGAAGCTGAACTGCACGGCAGTTACGCCGGACCGGATGCCAAATACGTCACCCCCGGCGTCGCCCGACTGGTAAAGCACGCTGCCAGCAGGAAACGACTTCGGACCTGCCAGCGCCAGGAACTCACTCCTGAACTGCGGATTGCAATCCGCCAGCCACCCGCGGATCGGGAAGCCCCCTGCAACGTTCACGTCAATGGTCTTGGCCATGCTGACTCATCGCCGGACGTGACCGGGCACTACCTTAATTGCGTCATTTTACCCAAAGCGGGTCCCGGCCCCGTGCTATTCACTGCGCCCGTCAGTGACTGCGGTGCAGCCCCGCCAATGCAGAACTCCGAGGAACCCGCCATGAGTAACCGTGTCCTTACGATCCTGACCTGCGCGGCAATTGCCGGGGTCCCGTTCAATGGCGCTCGTGCCCAATCGACGGAACCCGCCGCCGCACCACAGGCGACATCCTGGAGCAGCCCCTCGCTCCGCAACGAAACCGTCGTCGGTCCGAACGGTGCCGTGACGACGAGTACCGCGCTGCTTGCAAACGACAAGTGGGGTATCGGGAACGAAAAGCGTGTCGAGCGGGTCACGGACGGCGTCTACGCGATGCGCGGCTGGGGGATCGCCAGCAGCTTCGCGATCGACGCCCCGGCCGGCTGGATCATCATCGACACCGGAGACTACACGCAGGCCGCGGCCGAGATGCGCGCCATGCTCGAGCAGACGCTCGGGCACAAGGTCAGGGTGGCCGCGATCCTGCTGACGCACTGGCACTACGGCCACGGCACCGGTGCGTGGCTCGACGAGGGTACCGAGATCTGGGGGCACGAGTACCTGGACCGCAACCGCAACACGTCGAGCGGCATCAGCGTGCTCAGCGGCATCTACCAGGCGCGTGCGGCCGCGATGTTCAGCTTGTTTCACCCGAGGAGCGGGCCCGACGCGGTCCCCAACCAGCTCGGCTTCACGCCGGAGAAGCTGCTGGCGGGCTCCAGCTACCAGCCGCCGACGCAGCTGTTCCCGCACGGGCGCGTCGTGGACGTGGTCGTCGCCGGCGAGCCGGTGCAGGTCGCTCCTGCCCGCTCGGACACGAGCGACAGCGTTGGCTTCTACTTTCCACGTAAGCGCATGATCGTGATCAACTTCATGGTGCCGGGCGGCATCTTCAACGTGTACACGCTGCGCGGTGGTCCCTATCGAAATCCGTCGGTTTTCATCGAGGACGCGCGCTGGATCGAGTCGAAGAACGCCGAGATCCTGCTCGACATCCATGGTCCGACGCTGAAGGGCGCGAACACGGTGCGCGACGCCGTGCAGCGCGCCGTCGACGGCGTGCAGCTGATCCACGACCAGACACTGCGCCTGATCTCGCATGGTCTCGACGGGCGACAGGCGGCTGAACAGGTGTACATGCCGCGCAACCTGCGCGGGGACTGGGAAAACTACGGCCAGGTCGAGAGTCACGTCCGGCAGGTCTACAACGGTACGCTCGGCTGGTTCGGCGGCGACGTCTACGACATCAACCCGCTGTCCGAGAATGAAGAAGCGGTGCGCACCGTGCAGATGATGGGCGGCCCGGCGGCCGTCCGTCAGGCAGCCGCGAGCGCCAACGCGCAGGGCGGGCTCGCCAACTGGCGGTGGACGCTCCGGCTCACGTCGCTGCTGCTGGACCTCGATGCAAACGACGCCGAGGCGCGCACGCTGCGCGCGGCGGCGGCGCGGCAACTCGGGCAGCGCACGTCGTCGGCCAACGCGCGCGGCTTCTACCTGACGGAGGCCCTGCAGATCGAGGGGGCGATGAAGGTCAAGGGCCAGCCGGTGACACTCGACGACATTCGTCGCTTCCTCGGCACGCCCACCGCGCAGGCGCTCCCTGCGGCGTCCGTGGACGAGAACCTGCAGTTCGTGCGCTACCTCGTCGATCCACGCAAGGCCGAGGGGCTGCACGAGTCGTTTACGCTCGCCGTCGAGGGCGACCCGCGCATCCGGCGGCTCGAGCTGCGCAACGGCGTGCTGGTGATCACGGATGCGAATGCAGCGGCACCGACGCACCTCCAGCTCACCCGACAGGAACTTGCCGCGTTCGTGCTCGGCACACGGTCGCCATCGGCCACGGATGCGTTGAGCCAGCTCGACCGGGTGCTCGATCGCAGCCACCTGATGCCCCCCGGCGCGGTGGAGTCCGTGATGAAGGGCATGAAGGCGAGTGGCGACTTCGAACACTAGGATCGATC
>JAGOXN010000149.1 GCA_018059685.1 Steroidobacteraceae bacterium
TGATGAATCGCTCGAGCTGCGTGATCGTTTCCTGCTGTTCCTCGATGACGGCGCGCACGAGGTCGCCGATCGAGATCACGCCGACCATCCTGCCCTCCTCGATGACCGGGAGGTGCCGGATGCGCTGTTCGGTCATGAGCTCCATGCAGCGGTGAATGTCCTCGCCAGGACCAACGGTGACGACCGGAGACGTCATGATCTCCCAGACGGAAGTCTCGGCCGAGGAGCGCCCGAGCAGGATGACCTTGCGCGCATAGTCCCGCTCCGAAACCATGCCCGCGAGCTCGCCATTGCGCAGCACCGGCAGTGCGCCGATGTGACGATCCGCCATGATCTGGATGGCCTCGAGGACGGGTTCGTCGACGTCCACCGACCAGACGTCGTATCCCTTGCGGTGCAGCAGGTGTCTCACGCGCAGCATTGTTCGTATCCCCCGACCGGTGCGCGACCGTTCCGCCTGGATTCTAATCCCTGCGTGCGGCTCCGGCACTAGTCCGTTTCCGCCTTCACGGAACGCCCCATCAACGCGCGCACCGCATTCTTCGGCGGCTTGTCTTCGTACAGCACGCGGTAGATTTCCTCGCAGATCGGCATCTCGACGCCGACCCGGCGCGCCACCGCGCGCACGGCGCGAGCGGCGAGCACGCCTTCCACCACCTGTCCGATCTCGCGCTGCGCCTCCTCGCGCGACTTGCCGGCGGCCAGCGCGAGCCCGCAGCGGCGGTTGCGCGACTGGTCGTCCGTGCAGGTCAGCACGAGGTCGCCGAGGCCCGCGAGTCCCATGAAGGTCTCCCGGTCGGCGCCGAGCGCGGCCCCGAGGCGCATCATCTCGGCGAGCCCGCGCGTGATGAGCGCGACCCGCGTGTTGGCGCCGAAACCGAGGCCGTCGGAGATGCCGGCGCCGATCGCCAGCACGTTCTTGGTGGCACCGCCGACCTCGACGCCGATCATGTCGGTCGAGGCGTACGCGCGGAAATTCTGGTCCGACAGGCTGCGCGCCAGGGCGAGCGCGTAATCGGCATCGACCGAGGCCACGGTCATCGCGGACGGCAGTCCAGCGCCGACCTCCTTCGCGAAGGTCGGTCCCGACAGGACCGCCGTCGGGACGCCTGCCCCGAGCACCTCCGTCGCCACCTCGTGGGGCAGCTTGCCAGTCGCCAGCTCGAATCCCTTGGTCGCCCATGCGATGCGCTGCCCATGCCTGAGCAATGGTCGGACGCGCTCCAGCACCTCGCGGAATGCGTGGCTCGGCACCACGACCAGCAGCAGGCTGGCCGCGGCGACCGCGCGCGCGAGATCAGGCTCGATGGCGACTCCGTCGGGTAGCGCCGCTCCAGGCAGATAACGTCGATTGACCCGGTCGCGGACCATCGCGGCCAGTTCCTCGGTCTCGATGCCCCACAGCCAGGCGCGATGGCCGGAGCGCGCGAGGTGCACGGCCAGTGCGGTGCCCCAGGAACCGGCGCCGAGCACCGCGACGTCGAGCAGGTCCCCGGGGGCAGGCGGGGTCGTCACGTCCCTCGTCGCCTCAGTTGACCGACGGTGCCGCCGGGGCCTGCGCGGCCTGCTGCTGGGCCGCACGAGCGTGCAAAGCCTCGAACGTCACGAGCGGCAGCAGGAACGGCGGGAACCCGCCCTTGCCCACGAGCTCGGCGACCGTCGCGCGGGCGAAGGAGAGCAGGTAGTTCGGCGCCATGATGCTCACGACCTGCGCGAGGTCGCCGGCCGAGAGATTGCGGATCAGGAAGGCACCGGCCTGTTGCAGCTCGAGCAGCCACACGGTCTTGTCGCCGGCCTTGGCCTCGAGGTTGACCTGCAGGACGATCTCGTGCATGTCCTGGGCGAGTGCCGCAGCCCGGGTGGTCAGGTTGAGGTTGACCGTGGGGTTGCCCTGTACGCCGGCGACGAACGGTCCGTTCGGCGCCTCGAAGGAGCAGTCCTTGATGTAGACGGCCTGTGGCGTGACCACCTGTGCGTTCGGATCGGCGGCGGGTGGTGTCGCGGTGTTCTGTTCAGTCATGGGCGTCGGGTCCTGTAGAGAGTTCTGGTCGGGCCGGGTGGCCCGGTGTGTCACGCGTGGCCGAGCAGCTCGTCGAGTGTCCCGGCTTTTTCCAGGGCGTACAACTCGTCGAAGCCGCCCACGTGGCGGTCGCCGATGAAGATCTGCGGCACGGTGCGCCGACCGCCGCTGCGCGCGAGCATCGCCTCGCGCTCGGCGGGATCTTCGTCGATCTTGATCTCGCGGAACGCGGCGCCCTTGCGTTCGAGCAGCGCGCGCGCCCGGAGGCAGTACGGGCACCAGCCGGTCGAGTACATGACGATGTCCGCCGTCGCGTTCACTGCTCCAGCCTCACGCGCCCTTGCCGCCGCCCTTCACGAGCGGCAGGTTCTCGGCGCGCCAGGCCTGCAGTCCGCCGCGCAGGTTCACGACTTTCGTGAAGCCCTGGTTCTTCAGCACGCGCGTCGCGGCGCCGGACCGCATGCCGCTCTCGCAGCAGGCGATCAGGATCTTCTCGCGGAATTTCTTCAGGGATTCGGCGGCCTGGGCCACTTGCTCCTGTGGCAGGTGCCGCGCGTCGATGACGTGCCCGGACTCGAATTCCGCCCGGGTGCGGACGTCGACCATCAGCGCGCCCTGGTTGAGCAGCCGGACGGCATCGAGCGGCCCGACGGCCTGTCCGCCGCCGCGCGCGCGACTGATCTCGTAGGCGAGGGCCGCGAGCGCCAGCACGAGTGTCGCGCCCGCGAGGATCGGGTGCCGGATCGCGTATTCGAGCAAGCGCTCCATGGGGTGGGCCGGGGCAAAAGGTCGCAGATTATAGCAGCGTCACCGACAGGCTAGACTTGCACGCTTTCGGTCCCCCCGGAACATCCGCGCCTGCATGTACGACCCCGCGACCCATGCTGCCACGTCGTTGCCCCGCCCGCGCGCCCGCGCCGGGTGCCTCTGCGCGGCCGCGCTGGCGGCCTGGGTCGGACTCGGCTCGCCGGAACCCGCGGTGGCCGAGCAGCGCAAGCCCACGCCCGCGCAGAAGGAGGCCGAGCTCGAGAAGGTCCAGTCGCGGATCGACAAGGTGCGCAAGTCGGTCAACGCCGACATCGAGAAGCGGGACCGGCTCGGCGTGGAACTGCGTGATGCCGAACTCGGCATGCAGGCGGCCCGCAGGCGTCTCGAGGAGCTCAGGGCGCAGCGCATTGCGAGCGAGGCCAGGCTCGAGGACCTCGAACGCGACCTCGCGCGACGCGAGAAGGAGCTCGATGCCGAGCGCGATGCGCTGTCCGGCGAGTTGCGCGCGGCCTACGTCAACGGACGCGAGGAACACCTGAAGCTGCTGCTCAACCAGGAAGACCCGGGGAGCCTGGGACGCATGCTCGCCTACTACGGGTATTTCGGCCGCGCGCGCGCCGACCGCATCGGCGATATCCGCGGCAGGCTCGCGGAGCTTGCCGGCGTCCGCGAGCAGATCGCCGCCGAGACCGGGCGCCTCGCTGGCCTCGAGGCCGAACAGGAGCGGGAGGTCGCGGGCCTGCGTTCGGCGCAGGAGCGCCGCGCCAGGGCGGTGGTCTCCATCGAATCGCAGATCAAGTCGCGCGGCGGCGAGCTGAAGCGCCTCGAGTCGCAGGCGCAGTCCCTCGAGAAGCTGATTTCCGAGCTGCGCAAGGCGCTCGCGGACGTACCCGTGGCCAAGCGGGCGCCGTTCGAGCCCCTGCGGGGCAAGCTGCCGTGGCCGGTGCAACAGGGGCAGGTGCTGGCCCGCTTCGGCCAGCCGCGCGCCGGTGGTTCCCTGCGCTGGCAGGGCATGCTGATCGGAACCGCGCGCGGCGCACGGGTGCGCGCGCCCTATGGGGGGCAGGTCGTCTATGCCGACTGGTTGCCGGGCATGGGGCTGATGATCGTGCTGGACCACGGCGGTGGCTACATGAGCCTGTATGGCCACAACCAGGAACTGTTTCGCAAGGTCGGCGACGCGGTCGCGTCGGGCGACGTGATCGGCGCGGTCGGTGACACGGGAGGTCACGACCAGGCAGCCCTGTACTTCGAAGTTCGCCGTGGGCGCGAACCGGTCAACCCCGAGATCTGGCTGCAGCGGCGCTAGGGCCCGATTATGTCGCAACGCGCAAAGGAGGCCCCGGGGACGCGGCACTGACGTCGGCCAGGATTGAGGCACCCGTCAAAGATCGCGACTGCGTAGATCACGGAAGATTTATGTCCAAGTGGAAGGCCCGGGCGATCCCAAGGACGAATCGATGCAGACCACGGCAGCGCTGACCGACGTTCCCGCGCCTATCAGCGCCACGTCGCTCGACCCCTACGGCCAGCTGGTCAAGATGCTGATGCCGCGCGCGCAGTCGATCGCAATCTACGACCGGCTCGGCCTGCCCGTCTGGCTCAACGACGGGCTCGACGCACCCGACCTGCACCGGCTGCTGCAGGAGGCACTCGCGCGCGAGGTCGGGGATCATGGCGCGCGCAGCGAGGGCTTCTCCGAGCCCGTGGACCGCGATCACGCCGCCTACGTATTCCTGCTGCGCGACCCGGGCGGCGAGCTGCTCGGCGCCGTCGGCGTCATCTGTCGCGAGTCCGCGCAGCGCGCGGATGCACGGCCGTTCTCGCTGGTGCAGGGCCTGCTGCGCCCGGCGCTCGAGTGCCTGCAGCGCGAACTCGGCGCGCAGTACAGCATCGGCGACCTGCAGCGCAGCCTGCTCGTGCGCGACGGCGACCTCGAGCTGCTGCTCGGCGCCGCGCAGGACGAAGCGACGGGCAGCGAGTCGACGGACGACTTCGCAAAGCTCGTGCAGGGCTGCGTGGATCATCTCGGCTGCAGCGTCGGCGCGCTCATCATCCCGGACAAGAACATCGCGGTGTGTCGCACGGGTGCAGGCACGCCGCCCAGGGTCGGTGCCGACGTCCTGACGCGCTCGCATCGCCACCTGCTCGCATGGACCCAGCTGCACCGCCAGACCATGACGGCCAACCGGCCGCTCACGACGGGCGGGTCCGCGCCGTTGCCCTTCAAGATCCTGTCCTGCCCGGTCATGCATGGCGCGCAGCGCGTGCTCGGCATCCTGGTGCTGTTCAAGCCCCAGGCGTCGAGCGACTTCGACCTGCGCCAGGTGAGGATCGTCGAGCTGCTGGCGCGCCGCGTGGCCTACATCCTGCTCAATGCCTACGACCCGACGAGCGGCCTGCTGACGCGTCCCGCCTTCGAGAAGCGCGCGCAGTCGATGCTGTCGCCGGGAGCCGCGACCGGCCACCACTGCGTGGTCTACGTGGACATCGACCGCCTGCACGTGCTCAACGAGAACCTCGGCATGCACGTCGGTGACGAGGTCATCGTGCGGGTAGCCGAGGTAATCCGTCGCAACATGTCCCCGCGCATGCTCGCATCGCGCATCTCCGGGGACCGCTTCGCGCTGTTCGTTCCAGACGCCTCGCTCGACACGGCGGAAGGCATCGCCGAGAACCTCCGCGACGGCCTCGAGGCGCTCGGCTACGTCGTGGGCAGCACGCCGGTCGAGGTGACCGCGAGCTTCGGCGTGGCACGCGTCGCCGACGGCGAACACCCGTTGTCGCACGCGCTCGCCGCGGCGGAGATCGCCTGCAAGGCCGCGAAGGACCGGGGCCGCAATCGCGTGCAATCGTACGAGGACAGTGACCAGAGCATCGTGCGCCGTTACACGGACGTGACGTTGGTCGGGACGCTGCGCTACGCGCTCGCGCGGGATCAGTTCCGGCTCGAGGCCCAGCCCATCGTCACGCTCAACGGCTCGCCTGCCGGAACCAAGTTCGAGCTGCTGCTGCGCATGACCGACGAGGAGGGTGACAGCGTCGCTCCCGACAAGTTTCTTTCCGCCGCCGAGCGTTACCAGATTGCACCGGCCATCGACCGCTGGGTCGTGCGCGAGGTGCTGGGCCGGCTTGCGCCGCACGTGAGCGCGCTCGTCGCGCGGCGCGCAACCTTCGCCGTCAACATCTCGGGTCAGTCGCTGGGCGACCAGGACTTCTCGACGTTCCTCGAGGAGGAGCTCCGGCGGAGTGGTCTGCCGCCGCAGCTGCTTTCCTTCGAGCTCACCGAGACGGCGGCCGTCGCCAATATCGTGCGGGCCGAGGCGCTGATGCGGGGCCTGCGCGACCTTGGCTTCGAGGTGGCGCTGGACGACTTCGGGCGTGGCCTGAGCTCGCTCACCTACCTGAAGACGCTGCCGGTGACCTGCCTGAAGATCGACGGCAGTTTCGTGCGCGACGTGACCGGCGACGGACGCTCCAGGGCGATGCTGAGCGCCATCGTGCAGCTGGCCCGGGCCATGGGCCTGCATACCGTTGCCGAATGCGTGGAAAACGACCAGATCCTCGCGGTCATCAGGGAACTGGGGGTCGAATACGGCCAGGGCTTCCTGATCGGTCGTCCCGTCCCGTTCGAGCAGGTGATCGACGGCCTCGTCGGGGCTAATATGCAGATCGGCCTCGAGCGCACGGCCTGAAGTTGACGAAGCGAGTCCACACCCTGTTGTCCGTGTTGGCGGGAGCCGCGATCGGCGCCGGTCTCACGCTCATGCGGGGCGTGCTCGCGGACCGCGAGCCTCCGCCCGCACCGCAGGCCGTCGCGGCCGTTCCGCGTCACCGCTTGCTCGACGTCGTCGCCGAGCGCGTGCGCCGCGAGTACGTCGATGTCATCACTGACGAGCAACTCGAGAGCGGCGCGGTCGCCGGCATGGTC